>CAZUYG010000103.1:7147-8457 GCA_964624265.1 uncultured Candidatus Odyssella sp. | reverse complement strand
GCGTTGGCGCACGCCTCTGTCGTGCAGGTGCCGCCTGCCTCGATCCGGATATGCGCCGGATCGAGCAGCCACATCCCCATGAGGCCGTTTGGCGCGGCGGTGGAAACGGACGCGGTCTCGCCGACCGAGAGTGTGTATCCGCTCGTCTCCACCAGCCCGCCGTTGCCGGCATACTGGCCGCCCGTGGCCATGATGATGCCGTTGAACGTGGTCGTGTCGGTGGACCAGACGACGACGGTGCCGCCGTCGCCCTTGTCGATGGCGCTGGCGTTGATGAGCGCGCCGGCGTCGACCGTGACGATCTTGGCCTGGCGCGTCTCGCCCTTGCCCTGATAGTCGCCGCCGATCTTGATCGTGCCGCCCTTGCCCTCTTGCGCGGTGGCCTTGATCTGCGCGGTGCTCGCGATGCGCACCTTCTCGCCGGTGACCGTGATCTTGCCCGCGTCGGTGCCGGCGTTCGGCGCCGAGGCGTCGAGCGTGCCGGCGACGTTGACCGTGCCGTTCTCGCCGCCGTCGAGGATGATCGTGCCGTCGGCCTGCTGCGTGACGCGGCGCGCCTGGACGACGCCCGTCATGTTGATGACGCTGTCGACGACGCCCTTGGCCGCGTTGGCCGTGATCAGCACCTTGCCGCCGTCGGCCTTGATGACGCCGGAGTTCTGCACCAGCGCCTGGCCCTCGCCGAGCGCCGCGACCGTCACCGGATCGGTGACCGCGAGCTTCACGAGGCCGTCGCCGTAGAGATCGATCGTGAACGTGTTGCCGGCCGCGAGCGAAACCGTGCCGAGATTGGCGGTGATCGTGCCGCGGTTGGCGACGCCGGGGGCCACGAAGGCCGCGATGCCGGCATCCTTGATCGTGATGTCGCCTTCGTTGATGACGGTCGCGCCCGGCTTGCCGGGCTGCGTGAACTTCATGCGGCCGGCCATGAAGTCGTCGTTGCTGATGTTCGCCGTGGTGGCGACGAGGCCGGCGACGTCGACGACCGAGCCCTTCCCGAACACGATGCCGTTCGGGTTGATGAGCATCACGGTGCCGTTCGCCGTGAGCTTGCCCATGATGTAGGAGGCGTCGGCGCCGGTGACTCGGTTGAGCGAGACCGAGCTCGAGCCCGGCATCGTGTAGTTCACCCAGGCCTGGCTGCCGATCGAGTAGGTGCGCCAGTCGATGATCGCCTTGTCGGACGTCTGATTGATCTGGAGCTTGTTGGCGCTCGGCTGCGTGATCGAGGCCGTGCCGCCCACCACCGTGCCGTTCGTCGGCAAGGTCGTCGACCCCACCGGGGCGCTCTGCGCCAGCGCATCGGCCGA
>CAZUYG010000103.1:0-7047 GCA_964624265.1 uncultured Candidatus Odyssella sp. | reverse complement strand
CGTGAAATTTTTCTAAATCTACACGCAGCATCTCCAAATGAGCAATTAAAAATATCTTAAATGGTTAATGGTGGACAGCACGCAACCGTCTGATATGCTACGAAAAATGCAAAAGATCGGATTCCGGAAAATAGGTTAACGAGACTGTAAAAATACGTGTCCGCGCGAAAGCCGGAAAGAGTCGCGAAAAACGCCGGCGCGGGAGGATTAGGGGTTGGGGAGCTTAAGTCGGCCATGATGGGCCCGGACGCAGCATTCCGGGTTCAAATTTGCGTCGCGAAATGTCAGATTGAAATTTCACTGGCGGCTGCGCGCCAGTGAAGTGTGCGAGGGGATATAGTATGGCGGGGCTCTTTCAAGGCGGCCGGATTTCGAAAACTGCGCTTGCCGCGATAACGCTGGCGGTTTTGGCAGTTCAGCCGGCGATCGCGCAAACCATTCCGCCGTCGGCCGATCCCGGCCGCATTCCGCAGCGCTTCGAACCGCCGCGCACGCCCGGCGTCGATACGCGCGTGACGGTGCCGACGATTCCGACCGCCGTTCCGCCGGCGCAGGCGCGGCAGATCCGCTTCATGCTGCGCGGCATCGCCGTCAACGGCTCCACCGTCTACACCGCGCAGCAGCTGGGGCCGCTCTATCAGGCTCTCGTCGGCCGCGAGGTTTCGCTGCTCGACGTCTACAACGTCGCGAACCAGATCACCGCGCGCTACCGCAACGACGGCTACGTCCTCTCGCAGGCGGTGGTGCCGCAGCAGCAGATCCGCGACGGCGTCGTGCAGATCCAGGTCGTCGAGGGCCGGATCAACCGCGTGATCATCAAGGACGAGGGCAAGCTCGCGTCCTACAACTATCTTCTGCAATATGCCGAGCGCCTCAAGGCTTCGCAGCCGGTGACGCAGCGCGAGCTCGAGCGCTATCTGCTGCTGCTCAACGATTTTCCCGGCATGCGCGTCTCGGGCGTGCTCGCGCCGTCCGACGTGCCCGGCACGTCGGACCTGATCCTCGAAGTCACCTACAAGCGGATCGACGCCTACGCCTCGATCGACAATCGCGGCTCGCGCTTCCTGGGCCCGTACCAGGCCGAGGTTTCGGGCGCCTATAACGGCCTGATCGATACGGGCGACCGGCTGCTCTATCGCTACGTCGTCTCGCTGTTCCAGCCGCGCGAATTGCAGTTCCACGAAGCGCGCTTCCAGACGCCGGTCCTCGGCTACGGCACGATCCTGGAAGTCTGGGGCAACTATTCGCGGACCCGGCCGGGCTTCACGCTGCGCTTCCTCGACATCGAGGGCGAAAGCTATTCGTGGAACATCAAGCTCAAGCAGCCGCTCATCCGCACGCGCGCGATGAACTGGTGGGTCTACGGTCAGTTCAGCTGGCAGAACTCCACCAACGACGTTCTGACCGCGACGATTTCCGACGACCGGCTGCGCGTGTTCCGCTACGGCACCACGTTCGAGGCGGTGGACGAATTCCGCGGCATCACCTTCGTCGATCTCCAGGTGAGCCACGGCGTCGACGGCCTCGGCGCGCGCGGCAACAGCCGCGAATTCGGCCGCACCGATTTCACGAAGGTCAACATCGACGTCCAGCGCAACCAGCAGATCTGGGGCCCGGTCTCGGCCTTCGTGCAGTTCGCGGGGCAATACGCCGCCACGCAGCTTCTGGCGCAGGAGGAATTCGGGCTCGGCGGCCGCACCTATGGCCGCGCGTTCGATCCGTCGGAGAAGACGGGCGACCACGGCATGGCCGTGGCGGCCGAGCTCCGCTACACGCTGGAAGATCTGAAGTTCCCGATGCTCGATCTGCCGACGAGCCTGCAGTTCTACGGCTTCGGCGACTGGGGCCGCGTCTATCACATCGACGACACCAACCGGAAAACCTTCGAGCAGCTCGCCTCGGCCGGCGTCGGCATGCGCTTCACCGTCGGCCCGCGCCTCTCGGGGCAGGTGGAGGGCGCGGTGCCGCTCTACGGACGCACGGGCGCGCTCGGCGACAAGGGCGATACCTGGCGCGTGTTCTTCATTCTCAACGCGCGCTACTGATCGGACCGAATCCCGGCGCCGCGCTCGCGGCGCCGGCGGCCGTTGCCGGCCGTGCGCCTCAGAACTTGCCGCGTTCGATCCGGTAGATGTCGGGCGTCTTGGGATCGAGGACGTAGCTCAGGATGACGGCCAGCGGCTCGTCGGTCTTGAGCTGCTTCTCTTTTTCCGCCTTCGGGTCGAACTTGAACTGGCCGAGCAGCGCCACGACACGGTTCTTTTCGTCCTCGGCGCGGAACATCAGCAGGATGCTCGGCTGCGGCGTGGTGGCGTTCATCACCGTCTTTTCCTTGGCGAAGCCGCGCTCCTGCAGATATTGCCGCAGATTGATGAGCACCGCGGTGAGCGCCGCCGGCGTCACCTTCGGATCGATCGCCGGCCCCCAGATCACGTCCACCTGGATCAGCTTCTTCGTCTTGAAGCCGAGCTTGTAGTTGACCTGCGCCGTGCCGCTCTCGGGCAGCAGATCCGGCACACGCACCGACAGGATCGTCGTGCGGTCCACCTTGTTCACCTGCTTGAGAACGGCCTGCGGCTGGATCTTGAAGTCGGCGGCGATCGCCTGCTTCACCTGATCTTCCGTCATGTCGAAGCGCGCCGACCGGAAACCCTCGACCAGCGCGGTTTCCGCGAAGGCCTGTGTCCCGGCGCCCAGGCCCGCCGCGATCACGGCGCCCGCCAGCAGGCGGGCGACGGCGACACGTGCTTTCATCGCAATCTCCATCGCCCTCAGGCGGGCGCTTTCATTCGGGCGGCGAGCGCGGTCCAGTTCGGCGCCGACATCAGGTGCGCGTAAATCCAGCCGAGCCATCCCGATCGCAGCCAGTCGGCGATCACGGCGTTCGGCAGCGCCGCGAGTTTCGCGGCGTCGACGGCGCGAAACGGCCCGAACACGAATTTCTGGCCGTTGGCGAGTTCGATCGTGGCGTTGCGCGATTCCAGCAGCTTGTGCTCGGTGAGCGCCGCCGCGAAGGCCCGCGTCTTGTCGTATTCGGCCTGAAACGAGGCGCAGAAGCCCAGCGCGTTCTTCGTCAAATCCGTCGGCTGGCCGTCGCGGAAGAACGGATTGCTGTCGCCGTCGATGACGAAACCCGACGCCGCGTCGATGCACAGCGCGAACTGCTTCTGGTCCGGCGCGCTCATGAAGACGAACGGATAGCGCCGCACATAGGCGGGGACGTAGATGCCCTCGGTCCACCGTCCGGAAGGCTCGACGAACAGGTTCTCCGACGTGCGCAGGCCGAGAATCGCCATCGGAAACGGCGTCGCCTCCTCGCTGAACACGATCGGGTAATGGCGTTGCGCCAGCTCCAGCTCGACGCCGTTGAGCGGCACCGAATTCGTTTCCCTCGCGAACCGGTGGTCGGGGCTCGAGGCCAGCGATTTGCGCGCGTGCTTCTCGCTCGTGAGCAGTTCGGGCTGGCGGTAGAAAACCGGCAGGGCGGATTTCTGCGCTTGCTGTGCTGGCGACGATGTCTGGTCTGTCATGTCCGTGTCCGCGCCGCCAACTGCACGTCGCAGCGGCGAGCGTTAAGAAAGCGACGATAAACGCTCTTACCCGAGTTTGAAAGGAGGTGCCGCGGCGCGGCGCCGCGACGCGCGCATCAGCGGAGGCTTTCGAGCGTGGTCGCCGCCGCCAGCGCGGGGCTCGCCGCCGGACCGCCGGAAGCCGGCGGCGCCGGGGCACGCGTCGCGGCCAGCGAAGGCGCCGCGGGCGACCAGCCCTGGTGGAAGAACCAGGCCGCCGCATTGATCGAGAAGATCGGGCGATAGTGCCGGATTCCGCCGTGCTCCAGAACCTCGGGCACCTGGTTGTCCAGCACATAGGCCGTGCCGCCATGATACGCGATCAGAACAGCATGCAGCTCGCGGCGGTTCTGGTCGTTCAGGACGAGAATGCGCAGGCTGTGCTCTTCCCAACCGAGGTGGCGCAGAGAGAGGTATTTGGCGATCGCGTAATCCTCGCAATCGCCCGAGCGGCCGAGAAACTCGGCCGGCGTCGCCCAATGGTCGACGACGCCGAAACGCTGCTGGTCGGTCGCATAGGTCGTCCGGTTGACGTAGTCGTTCACCGCCGCGAGCTGTTCGACCGGGTCTTTACCCTTGAGACCGAGCAGGAAACCGCGCCACCGCTGCAGCGGGCAGGCGCCGCGGCAGGGCGCGTCTTCGAGGGCGCGCTCGCGCGCATAGCGCTCGAGCATGCCGGTCCATTTCGGAAACTGCGAAAGATCGTGATGCGCCTTTTCCGAACTGCCGAAGAGGCGGACCTCGGAGGGCTCGGCCGCGCGCGAGAGACCGGGCGCGGCGCAGACAAACAGCGCGGCGACGGCGGCAGCGGCACAGCGCGAAAGGCGGCGGGAAGGGCGGTTGGGCGAGGTCATGAGCGCGCGGCGGGCCTGGTTGCCGGGCTCATTCCAGCAAAGGTTGGTTCAGAAACGCTGAGGCGATATGGTTGAGGATTGATTTACGCCGCCCGGCAGCCGGTGCCGCATCCGCCGCATTCTTCACAGGCCCCCGGGCGCGTGTAGAATGCCGCACGGGGAAACGCCTAAAAAACGGCCTTCAATGGATCCGCTGATCGTCTTCCTGCAGGCCGTCGTCAGCGGCGTTTCGATCGGCTGCATCTACGCGCTCGTCGCGCTCGGCTTCGTCCTGATCTACAAGGCCACGGAAGTCATCAATTTCGCCCAGGGCGAACTGATGATGGTGGGCGCGTTCTTCGCCTACACGCTGGTCGACCTCGGCGGCGTGCCGTTCGTTCCCGGCGTGCTGCTCGCGCTGCTCGCGACGGCGGCGTTCGGCGTCCTTCTCAATCATCTGCTGCTGCGGCCGCTGATCGGCAGCCCGGCGTTCACGATCGTCCTGGCCACGGTCGCGGTCTCGACGCTGCTGCGCGCCGTCGTGGCGATGATTCCCGGATGGGGCGTGGAGACGCACCGGCTCTCCAACCCGCTCGCGGGCCAGGTCGTGCCGATCGGCAAGCTCGTCGTCAGCGCCGAGCATCTGATGGTCATCGCCGTCACGGTCGTGCTGGTGGCCGCGCTCTATTTCTTCTTCTCCCGCGCGCGCGTCGGCGTGGCACTGCAGGCCACGTCGCAGAACCAGCTCGCGGCAGGCTACGCCGGCATCAACATCCGCCGCATGTTCGGCCTGATCTGGGGCATCAGCGCCGCGGTGGCGGCGCTGGCGGGGGTGCTGCTGGCGCCCGCCGCGTTCGTCCACGTCAACATGGGCTATATCGGCCTCAAGGCGTTTCCCGCGGCGGTGCTCGGCGGTTTCGGCAGCCTTCCGGGCGCCGTTGTCGGCGGGCTCATCATCGGCGTGGTCGAGGAACTGGCCGGACTCTATGCGCCCGAAGGCGTCAAGAACGTCGCCGCCTATGTCGTCTTGCTCGCGGTGCTGATGGTGCGCCCGCAAGGGCTGTTCGGCATCTCGAAGCGCGTCCGCGTGTAGCGCATGAAGTTCTACAAGAAGACGAGCTACACCGAGGATTTCCGGCTGTTCCGCGACGGCGCGGCCGTCTTCTGGTATGCGCTGCTCGGCGGAGCACTCGTCGCCGCGCCGTTCGTCCTCCCCACCTATTATCTCTCGCAGCTCGTGCTGATCGGCATCTATGTCGTCGCCGGCGCGGGCCTCATGCTGCTGTCCGGCTATTGCGGGCAGATTTCGCTCGGGCATGCGGCGTTCTTCGCGGTCGGCGCGTTCACGGTGGCGGTGCTGGAGAAGCTCGGCGTTCCGTTCCTCGCGGCCTTCGCCGCGGCGGGCGCGCTCTCGGCCGCGGTCGGGTTCGTCATCGGCTTGCCGGCGCTGCGACTCTCGGGCCTTTATCTCGCGATCGCGACCCTCGCCGCGTCCTTCATCGTCACCGAGGTCATCGTGCGCTGGGAGAGCGTCACCAACGGCGCGTCCGGTCTCAACGTGCCGAAAATCCGCATTGCCGGCTGGATCGCCGACAGCGAGCCGAAGCTCTACGCGATCGTCCTCGTCGTGGCGCTGGCCGCGATGTTCGCGGTGCGCAACATCGTGCGCGCGCCGCTCGGCCTCGCGATGATGGCGATCCGCGACAGCGAAACGGCGGCGCAGAGCATGGGCGTGCCGCTCATGCGCGTGAAGCTCGCCGCCTTCGCGATCAGCGCGCTGCTGACCGGCCTCGCCGGCGCGCTCTATGCGCACAAGCTCCAGTTCATCGATCCCGACCAGTTCACGATCCTCGTCTCGATCGAGTTCATCGTGATGATCTTCATCGGCGGCATCGGCTCGATGCACGGAATCGTTCTCGGCGCGATCTTCATCATCGCGCTGCCGCAGCTCGTCGCCGTGGCGAAGGATTACTTACCGGCGGCCGTGGCGCAGCAATCCGGCCTGCAGGCGGCGGTCTATGCCGTGATCCTGCTCGCCTTCATCCTCGCCGAGCCCACCGGCCTCCACGGCATCTGGCGCAAGATCAAGCACTATTTCTCGATGTTCCCGTTCTACCGGAAGGGGTCGTTGCGCCGCGCCAAGAGCTTCGCCAAGTCGGAGTCCTGGTGATGGCGGTGCTGTCGGTCAGCGACGTCGGCATCAGCTTCGGCGGCCTGCGGGCGGTGGACGGCATTTCGTTCGGCGTCGAGCCGCGCGAGATCTTCGCCATCATCGGTCCCAACGGCGCCGGCAAGACGACGCTGTTCAACGTCATCAGCCGCATCTACGAGCCGAGCGTCGGCAGCATCGTCTTCGACGGGCGCGACATCACGCGCATCCCGCCGCACGACGTGGTGCGCGCCGGCATCGCGCGCACGTTCCAGAACATCAACCTTTTCGACAACGCGACCGTGCTCGACAATCTGATGCTCGGCCGCTACCGCCATCACAAGAGCGGCATTCTGCGGCAGACTCTGTTCACGCCATTCGTGCGGCGCGAGAAGATCGCCGACCGGCGCAAGGTGGAGGAGGTCATCGATTTCCTGGAGCTCGGGAAATATCGCGACGTGCTGGTGGCCGGCCTGCCCTACGGCGTGCGCAAGGT
>CAZUYG010000102.1:0-8458 GCA_964624265.1 uncultured Candidatus Odyssella sp. | reverse complement strand
GAGAGCGAAGCCCTGGACCGAGTCCGATTTCCGCTGGCGGCATCAGTTCGCCTTTACGACGTGGCGCTCGAGGCGGGCGATATCTTGTTCGTACCGATGGGTTGGTGGCACCAAGTCCGCACGCTTGACCTCGGCATTGCCGCTGTTCTTGTCAACTTTCGCTGGCCAAACGATTTCGAGGAACGCTTCCCACGCGCCCTGGGGCCGCGCGCGCCCTAAGCGCCGCCGCTGAACGCAGCCAATCCAAGTGTCGATTGAGGTCGGCCGTCCTCGCCCTAAGGCTTCTTCGCCTGACCCGGCGGCGTGTTCAGCTGGCCCGGCGGCGTATTCAGCTGCCCTGGCGGCGTGCTGGGCGGACCGCCCGTCGGCGTATTCATCTGACCCGGCGGCGTGGCCGGCGGACCGGGCGAATTGGTGTTGGGCCCAGGCGCCGTGCACCCGCTCGTCGTGCAGCGATCCTGCAAGCCCGGCGGCAGCGGACCCGTCGACAGACCGGGCGGAACGCCGACGCCGGGATTGATGATCGGCGAGAAACCGGCCGGAGCCGGCGGCGGCGGCGGGGGCGGCGGCGGGCCGCTGCCCGGCGGCGTCGGCGGCGGGCCATTGCCCGGTGGCGGATTCGGCGGACCGTTGCCCGGCGGCGGCGGCGGGCCATTGCCCGGCGGCGGCGGCCCGTTGCCGGGCGGGGGCGGATTTGGCGGCGTCGGCCCAGGCCCGGCCGCCGGCGTCAGGGCGTTGAGGACCTGCCCGATGCCGAGGAAGTAGAGATAGAGAGTCTGGCCGCTATCGTCGAAGACGGTGCAGTAGTTGCGGCCGCCGCCGGTCGAGAACGAACCCGTTCCGCTCGATCCGCATGCTTCGTCGGCTTTGGATTGCGGCGCGCTCGTCTGCCGTCCGTTGGTGACGGCATACGTGCCGGGCTTGTCGAGCGTGACGCAGCTCGTGGGCGAGATGCACACGACGACGGCGCCTTCCGTCAGCGAAACCCAAAGCCAGCGGTCTTTGATGATGAACTGGACGATCGTTCCGCGCACGCCGATCGTGCCGACCGGCGTTTCGATCTTGTAGCCCGCCTTGGGGCCGGAGCCGGTGACGAAGCGGAACGCGCCCGACACCGCGCGGATGCTCATCTCGCCGGTCTTCTTGTCCGGATCGTAGACGAGCTTGTCGAGCAAGACGTGCGAATCGGGACCGATCGTGAGAGCCGTCTCGTCGCGGAACAGCAGCTGCGCGCCGGCGTCCTTTCCGGTCTTGATGCTTTCGTTCTGGAACACCCCGTCGCCGCGCTTCAGGGTGCGCTGCGTCGCGCCCAGCGCGCCGGTCACGCTGTTCTTGGTGACCGCGGCCGTGCCGATCTGCGGCGAGGTCGCGGCCTGCGCGCCGGTGGCACCGGCGGCAAGCGCCAGGAGAGAGCCGTACAGGAATGTGCGCATTAGAATCTCCACAGGATCTTCGCGCCCGCCGAATGATTGTCATACAGCTGGGTGCTGTCGTTGGAGGTGCGGTGCTCGAACGGGTAGTTGAAGATCAGGTCTGCCTGGCCTTTCAGGAGACCGGCGACGATGAGCTGGGCGCTCGGCGAAACGACGTGATCGCGCCGGTTCTTGCTCTTGTCGCTGACCGTCTCGTAGTAGTGGCGGTACTCGTAGATGACGCCGATTCCGAACGTGACGTTCTCGATGACCGGCACGAAATAGTCGGCGCGGATGCCGAGCTGATGGTACCGCGCGGGGAACGGCTCGCTGCGCGGATCGACGCCCGGCGGCCCGCTGCCGAACACGCCGTTGTAGCGCCAGTACGGCGTGACGACCGCGATCGATCGCTCCACGAGCAGCGCGTTGACGACGAAGCGCGGCGACACTTCGACGAAGGTGGCGTCGCGCGTCGAGAAATCTTCGCCCACGAACTGGTAGCCCCAGCGGACGGAGATGCTCTTGAGCGGCGTTTCGCGCTCGATTTCCAGCGTCGCGCCCGCCGTGCCCTCGGTATAGAAGGAGCGCCGCGTCAGCCAGGAATACGACCCCCCGATGAACGTGTAGAGGCGAAAGCCGTCGGCGATTTCGAACAGCGGCCCGGCGCGGCCGCCCGCCGTGCCGAAGTCGATGTCGTGAAACCGCGTGTGGTAGTTGGCGTAAAGGTCGCCCTCGGCACGCCAGCGTAACTCTCCGATTCGGCGCTCGTGCAGCGCCTGAACCCGCGCCGAAAGCACGCCGTCGTAGCGGTTGCCGGCATGGCCGGGCGAGCGGCGCGGATTGCTTTCGTACTGCCCGCCGAGCAGCATGGTCACGCGCGTATCCGACGGCTCGAGTTCGCGCTGAACGCGGCGGATGCCGGCTTTGGCCGCTTCGTTGTTCGGATCCTGCGCGAGGATGCGCTCGTACGCCGCGAGTGCCTTGCGGATCTCGCCGCGCTCGACCGCGAGCCGCGCATAGCGGAGATTGAGTCCCGGATTTCCGGGATCTTGGAGGATCTGCTCGAAGACGCGGCGAAGCTCGGCATCGTCCTGCGCCCGGGCCTCGCGCTGCAACGGCCCGCTGGCTGCGGCGATCCCGATGATCGCGCCGAAAAACAACGGCCTCCAACCGGACCGCACCGTACGCATTCAATTCCCCGTTGCCCGCCATATCGGCGCGTCGCACCCCGCCCGTTTCTTGTTCGCAAAGGCTTGCCGGGAGGCGAATGCCAGACGCTTAGAATCAAAAGTATATCAGATTGCCCCGCGACGTTAACGGGATTTCAATGGTTAAAACGAGCAGAATATCTGAAATTAACCCTATATCCGAGGAATCTCTGCCAGCAGCGGGTGCTCTGCGGTGCAGTGGTTTAAAACAAATAGGGAATAAAATTCAAAAACAGCCCTTCGCGGACAGAGCCGCGAGCCCCGGTGCCGCCATGCAGATGCGGGCCGCTTGCCTGCCATATCACTCCGGCGACCTGGCGGCGCGAGCGCACCGCCCATCAAATTGCGCCATGCGTCAGTCCGCGGCCGCGGCGGAATACATCTCCACCCGCTGGCCGTCGGGATCGCGCAGGAACACGCTGCGGCGGCCGGCGCGCTCGGCGCGTCCGTCGAGCGGCGTGGCGGCGGCGGCAAGACCGCGCTCGGCCGCCGCCAGCGCTTCGGGGCCCTCGACCTCCAGGCTGAAATGGACGAGGCCCGGGCGCCGCCCCTCCCCCGCCGGAACAATCGTGAGATCGGCGCGATTTCCAGGCGCCGACCCGCGAAGCTCGACCGCGCCATCGGCGCCGCGCACCGGCGTGAGGCCGGCCACCTCCGTGTAGAACGCCGCGAGACGCCGGGGATCGGGCGAGGCCAGCGTGCAGCCCGCCAGCAGGCGCGGATGGAACGGCGCACCATCGACGACGCGCAGCGGCGGCGCCGGATCGTAGAGCGGCTCGGGATTCGGCGGTTTCGCCTTCGGATCCCAGACCGAGGTGATGAGATCGAGTTCGCCGTGCAGGACCTTGCGCCATTCGCGGATTGTGTCGACGTAGAACTCGCAGACGTTTCCGTCGGGATCGCGCATGTAGATGCTGTGCGCGATCTGATGATCGGCCAGCCGCGCGATGGGTATGCCCTCTTTCAGGCAGCGGTCGTAGCCGGCGACCAGCTCCGCCTCGTTGTCGATTTCCCAGGCCAGGTGGTTGAGGCCGGCCTTGGCGCCGATCTCCTTGGGAAGCTGGAGGTGGCCGTCCTTGCCGTAGCGGTCTCGCCCTTTGGTGGTCTCGATGCAGCCCACGTCGTGCGGCGTGTTGCCGGTGCCGAGAAACGTCGCCTTGAGGCCGACCTCGACGAACTCGAGCGCCAGGCCGCAGGTGTCGCGGTAGAACCGGGTGGTCTTGTCGAGATCGTCGACGAAGAAATTGACGTGGCCCAGGCGTCGCGTGCGGAAGACGGGCGCGGCAGCGGTCATGGCGGATACCTTCGCGGTCATTTCATCATCTGCGGCAGCAGCAATACGATCCCCGGAAAGGCGATCAGGAGCGCGATTCGGACGGCGTCGCCGACAATGAACGGGAGAATGCCGTAGAAGACCTGGCGTACCGATACGTCGGGGACGAAGGCGCGCACCACGAACAGCAGCAGGCCCATCGGCGGGTGGATCATTCCGATGCCGACGACGATGATCAGGAAGATGCCGAACCAGATCGGATCGATTCCGGCCTGCGTGACGATCGGGAAGAAGATCGGCACGGTCAGGACGGTCATCGCCGAAGCGTCCAGCATGCAGCCGAGCACGATGTAGATCGCCAGCAGCACGAGGATGAGCGCCGTCTGCGGCAGATTCAGCGAGGCCACCCATTGCTGCAGCGCCGCCGCCGAGCCGGAGGCCGTGATGAGGTTGGCGAAAAGCAGGGCGCCGATCACGACGAAGAAGATCGTCGACGTGGTCAGCGCCGTATCCAGAACCATGGTCACGATCTGCGCGCGGGTGAGGCGCCGGCGCGCCGCCGCGAGCGCGAAGGCGCCGAACGCGCCGATCCCCGCGGCCTCGGTGGGCGTGAACACGCCGGCATAGATTCCGCCCAGCGCCACGGTGAAGAGCAGCACCATCGGCCATACGTCGCGGCTGGCCCGCATGCGCTCGCGCCAGCCCTTGCGCGCGCCGGCCGGGCCCAGCTTCGGCCAGATGGCCGTGACCCCGACGATGACGGCGAGGTAGCAGCCGATCGTCAGCAGGCCCGGCAGGAAGCCGGCCATCATCAGCTTTCCGAGATTCACGTCGGTCAGCGTGGCGTAAATCACCATCGAGATGCTGGGCGGTATCAGAATATCGAGCGTGGACCCGGCGGCCACCGTGGCGGCCGCGAACCCCGGCGCGTAGTCGTAGCGCCGCATGATCGGCACGGACACTTTGGTCATCGCCGCCGCGCAGGCGAGCGACGAGCCCGAGACGGCGCTGAATCCGCCGCAGGCGAGAATCGTCGCCATGGCCAGCCCGCCGCGATAGTGGCCGAGGAACGCGTGACCGGCCTCGTACAGCTCGTCGGCCATCCGCGAGTGCGCGAACAGCGCGCCCATCAGGATGAACAGCGGCAGCACGCTGAAATTGTAGTTCATCACGTTGTCGATCGCGATCTGGCCGACCAGCGCGAAGGCCGGCCCCCAATCGACCAGAACGCCGAAGCCGACGACGCCCACGAGGCCCATCGCGAATCCAATGGGCAATCCCAGGAACAGGAGCGCGAACAGGACCGCGAAGGCGACGAGAGCGGCGGTCATGTCGGGATGTCGGACGCCGGCTTGGGCGGCACGGTTGCGGCGACCACGAGAGTCAGCACCGCGGAGATGCCTGAGAGAACCGCCATGGCGTAGAAGATCGGCGCCAGCGGCACGCCCAGCAGCGGCGTGCCGCCGCTGAGTTCGGCCATTGCCACGGCTTGCGCCCAAAGGCGCCACGCCAGCACGCCACAGCAGAACGCGCTGACGACGGCGATGGCACCGTTGCGAAATCTGAGCACGCCGCCCTTGAGGGCCGATTCGAACAAGGCCGTGGTGATGTGGCTTCGCGTCGCGGCGACCAGCGGAGCGGCGCCGAACACCATCAGCGCGAGCAGCACCTCGGTCAGCTCCTTGGCGCCGCCGAGCGGCGCGTTGAAAAGGTATCGCCCGGCGACGTCGACGAACGTGATCGCCATCATGCCGTAGACGGTCACGCCCAGCGCCGCGATGAGCGCGGCCCGGGCCGCGATGCCGAGAGTACGACCGGAAATCGTCATGCGACGCTACGCCCGACGCTTGTCCGGCGGCTCGTCCGCCATGTGCTTCCACGGCTCGAACGGCCGCGTCACCGTCTCGAACATGCGCGACAGCAGCTTCTGCAGCGTTTTCCGTTCGCGCGGCGACAATCCGCTCACGGCGTCCTCGACGATGCTGAGCGCGTGCGGCACCATTTCCCGGTAGCTGGCGGTGCCGCGCGGGGTGAGCCTAACCTCGACCAGGCTGCGCTGGCCCGGACGCCGGCGCCGCTGCGCGAGGCCGTCGCGCTCGAGTTGATCGATGATGCGGCTGACCACCGACTGCTCGATCACGGTATCCGCCGCGATTTCGCCGATCGTCGCCACCCGCCGGGCGTCGAGCATCTGCAGGATGCGGAACTGGCGGATCGTGACGCCGTAGGGCCGGATCTGATCCAGCAGCCGCATGTTGAGGATGTTCATCAGGCGGCTGATGTAATGCGGCAGATAGCTCCGCATCTTGGCGGCGTGTTCGGTGCGGCCGCCCTGCCGCCGCGCGGGCTTCCCCTGCGGCTCGCTGTTGCTGCGCGATGCCACCGAAGTCAGTTCGAGCGTTTGTATTGCGCCGCTTCGCGCCGGAACATCTCCAGCGCCGCGGCGCCGTCGACGCCGCGCTGGCCCGCTTCCTTGATCCATTGCGCCTCGATGTGGCCGAGGCGCTTCGTGAGATCGGCAAGAAGACCCGCATCGGCCGTGGTGATTTTCATGCCGCTCTTGGCGAACTGCTCGTTGGCGATGCGATCCTGGTCGTCCCAGATCGAGCCGGCCGTACGGGCGAAGGTTTCGCCCGAGACGGACATCATGGCGGCCTGATTGGCCGGCGACAGGGCCGCGAACTTGCGCTCGTTGATCACGACGAAGAACGCCGCGTTGAAGAGCCCGCGCGGAATCCGCACCTGGTGCTCGAGGAACTTGTCGAGCTGGAAGCTGCGCACCGAATCGGGCGGCAGGAACGTGCCCTCGACGATCCCGCGCGACAGCGTCTCGTAGGCCTCGGTGATCGGCGTGGCGACGGGCACGACTTCGAGCGCCTTGGCAATGTCGGTCGGCATGCCGCCGGCCGCGCGCATCTTGAGGCTCTTGAGATCGCCTGCCGCCGCAATCGCCTTCTTCGTGGTGAAGATCTGATACGGACCGTTGTTGAAGACGGTCAGCAGCTTCGTGCCCTTGTATTCGTCGGCCTTGGCCAGAAACTTCTCGTGCACGCGCCACTGCGCGACCGAGAGGCTTTCCGCCGTGTCGCCGAGGAACGGCAGCTCCGCCACCCGCGAAGCGACGAAGCGCTCCGGCGTGTAGGTCTGATTGCCGGCGGTGATGTCGGCCACGCCCGTGGCCGCGAGATCGAACTGGCGCGGCGGCGCGCCCAGCGAGGCGGCCGTGAATTCGATCTTGATCTTGCCGCCGCTCGCCTTTTCGACCCGCTCGGCCCAGGGCACCATGATGCGGGCGTGGAAGTGGTGGGTCGGCGGAACCCAGCGATTGAACCGCAACGTGACTTCCGGGGCCGTCTGCGCCGACGCGAAAGATGCGATGGCCGCCGATGCCGCCACGGCGCCCAGCGCCGCGATGATGATCCTCGTCATGTCCGCCCCCTCTGCCGGCACCACGCCGAACATATGTATTCGCATATGCGATTACCATGCCGAGGCGCGGCGGGCAAGGCCGAATACCTCCGCAGCGTCGTTGACGCCATGCGCGATCTCTCATATGCATTTACATATGCTAACGACGGAGAGGGCCGTGGCCAGCGATATCGTGACCGAAGCCGACGTCGCCGCCTTCGAGCGGGACGGCGTCGTCTGCCTCCGCGGCGTCATCGACGGCGCGCGCGTCGCGGCGCTCAGGGACGAGATGGAGCGCGTGTTCGAGCGCCCCGGCCCGCAGGGCAAGGATTACGACGACCAGGGCTCGGGCCGCTTCCGCTACGACACCTTCATGTGGATGCGCCATCCGGAGTTCTGGCGCCTCCAGGCCGAATCGGCGCTGGGCGGGATCGTGGCGCGCCTGATGCGCTCGCGCGAAGCTTATCTCATGGCCGACATCGTCTTCGCGAAGGAGCCCAACACGCCGAACGTGACGCCGTGGCATCAGGATCAGCCCTACGGCTGGTATGACGGCCAGCAGGTGTGCTCGGGATGGATGCCGCTCGACCGTGTCGATCTCGCGAGCGGCGCGCTCGAATACGTCGCGGGCTCGCACCGCTGGGGCAAGTGGTTCCGCCCCGCCGACTTCTCGAGCGGCCAGCAGCAGCAGACGGCGAAGTTCGAGACGATGCCCGACATCGAACGCGAACGCGGCCGGCATCGCATCCTTCATTTCGATTGCGAGCCCGGCGACCTTCTCATTCACCACTCGCTGACGATCCACGGCTCGCCGGGCAATTCGAGTTCGGACCGCCGCCGGCGCGCGATCTCGCTCCGTTACGTCGGCGACGACGCGACCTACGCAGTGCGCGACGTGGGCCCGAAGCCGATCCGCGACCCGGGCCTGGCGGCGGGCGCCCCGTTCCGCAGCGATCTCTTCCCGCGCGTCTGGCCGGCCGCGTCGGTGCCGAAACTCTGGGCCGGGGCCGCGCCCTCGTGACGCGCGCGCGCCGCGCCGAGATCGTCGGCGCCGGCATGGCCGGCCTGACGGCGGCGGCCGCGCTGTGCCAGCGCGGCTGGTCCGTGCGCGTCCACGAGCGCATGGATGCGGTGCGGATCGTGGGCTCGGGTCTGTC
>CAZUYG010000101.1:0-8472 GCA_964624265.1 uncultured Candidatus Odyssella sp. | reverse complement strand
ACGGACGGAAATGCCGCACCGGGCGGCGGCGATGCCTAAGCGCGCAGGCGGCCGGGCCGAATCGCGAGCGCGGCGGAAGGGTGTTCCGCTCTAACGCCCAAGCGTGGCGCCGGCGCCCCTACTCCGCGTCGCGGGCCACGCGGAAGCCGAGGTTGAAGATGCGGCCGGTGGCATTGGCCTTGAGCCGCGAGGCCGAGCGCAGCAGGCGCTGCGTGTAGTTGAACGCGCCGCCGCGGACGACGCGGCGGTTGCAGTCGGGCGCCGTGGCGGCACTGTCGCCGGTCGCGGCGGAATCGGCGCCGCTCGTTTTCCAGCAGTCCGACGTCCATTCGGCCACGTTGCCGAGCATGTCGTGGAGCCCGTAGGGGTTGGGCCTTAGGCTGCCGGCGGGCGCCGTGTGCACGAAGCCGTCGGAACAGTTGGAGGCCGGCCACTCCGGAAAGCTCTTCTTGGCTTCGAGGTCGGCGCCGTTGCCGTAGCGGCAAAGCTCCGCCGTATCTTCGCCCCAGTGGCGCGATTCCTTCGAGCCCGCGCGCGCGGCATATTCCCATTCGATCTCGGTCGGCAGGCGGTATTTCTTGCCCGACTTCTTGCTCAGCCACGCCGCGTAGGCTTCGGCGTCCTTATAGCTGACGCAGACGACCGGTTCGTCGGCCCCCTGCTTGTAGCCGGGCTCCACCCAGTTCTTCGCGCGGTCGAATGCCCACTGCTTGCCCGACCAGACGAAGCAGCCGACGTCGGCCCGGTAGCCGGATTCCTTGACGAAAGCGTCGAACTGCGCGCGCGTGACTTCGTAGCGCCCGAGCGCGAACTGCTTGCCGACCGTCACCTGGCGCTGGCGCTCCTCGTCGCGCTCGCGCCCCGGCTCGGTCGGCGGCGATCCGAACGGCCCGGTGCCGGTGGGGATCATCACCATGTCGGGGCAGCCGGTGCAGTCGGTGAAGCCCTGGACGGCCGATCCCGGCAGCGCCTCGTCGCGCTCGCGCTCGCGCTGGGCGGGCGGGATCGCCGCCGTCGTGGTCGGCGGCATCGCATCGGCCGGCTCGCGCGCGGGGCGCTGCGGCTCGGATGCGCGGGCGGCGTCGAAGCTCGGAGTCCCCACGTTGCGCGTGCCGACGTAGAAGCCGGCGCCCGCGATGACGAGCATCAGTCCGCCGAGGATCGACGTGGTCAGGGCCGGATTGCGCGGCCTGACCGTGCGCTCCGTCGGCGCGTTCGAAAACGACTCCTGCACCGAGGCCGGCGCGGACGCGCGGTGCGAGGGCGGCCGGGCCGGATGCGGCGTGCGCGAGGCGCGCGCGGGCTCCGCGCCGCGCACGATGTCGCGCAGCGCGGCCACGGTCTGCGGGCGGTCCTTCTCGAATACGCGCATCGACTGGTCGATCGCGTTGAGCAGCGCCGGGTTGTAGCGCCCGTGCCCGACGACGGAGGCCGGGGGCAGCGGATCGCGCTGGCCGTTGACGATCGCCGAAAGCCGGTCGGGCGCCTGGGTCGGGCGCTGCCCGCTGATGCAGCGGTAGAGCACCGCGCCGAGGCCATAGATGTCGGTCCAGGGGCCGAGCTGGCCCCCGCTGCCGTACTGCTCGTAGGGCGCGTAGCCGTCGGAAACGATCGCGGTCAGCGTCACGCTGGTGCGCGTCAGCGCCTGCCGCGCCGCGCTGAAATCCAGCAGGATCGGCGTGCCGTCGGTGCGCAGATAGATATTGGCCGGCTTCACGTCGCGATGCAGGAATCCGACGCGGTGCACCTCCTCGAGCCCGTCGAGGATCGGCAGCACGAAGCGCATCAGCTCCGGCTCGGCCAGCACGCGCTGCCGCGTCAGGATCTGGTCGAGGCTCTGGCCCTCGACGAACTGCATCACGAGATAGGCGGTGCCGTTGCACTCGAAGAAGCGGTGCACGGCCACGATGTTCGGATGGTGGAAGTTGACGAGCGTCTCGGCTTCCTGGCGGAAGCGCTCGAGGCCCCAATAATAGTCCTTGATGTCGCCGTGGCTGATCGGGCGAACCGACATGTCGTCGTTCGACCGCATCGCGAGGCCGGCCGGCAGGTATTCCTTCAGCGCCACCTTGCGGCCGAGCGCCTGCTCGGTCGCCAGATACGTCACCCCGAAGCCGCCCACGCCGAGGATGCCCTCGATGCGGTAGCCCTCGAGGTCGTGGCCGACCGGCAGTGCGTTTCGATGTTCCTGGTCCAACGACAGGTCCCCAATGCGGGCTGGCTACCAATCAATAGCCACAATCGCGAAAATTGGATTAACGGCCGGCGGCCGATTACCGGCCGACAGTCGCCCACCCCCGCGCCGACCGCGCCAAACTACTGAAGAAAAGCGAATTTACCGTGAACGCCGGGGTCTCCTGCCCCTATACGGAGGCAAGGTGACGCACGTCTCCCTCAGCCGGCCGCTGCCTTGCGCGCGGCACGGACCTTGAACACCTGCCAGGCGATGACGGCGGCGAGCAGCGCCGCCCCGGCCAGCGACAAGACATCCGTCGAGACGGCGACGACGGGTTCGAGGATCGCGGCCACGATCCGCGTGACCACGAGCATGCTTCCGGCCGCGCCGAGCACCACGGCTTCGATCGGATTGGTCTTGCGCAAGAGCCAGCCCTGGAAGGCGCCGGCAAGCGCCACGATCCCCAACGACGTCTCCACGGTGACGTAGACGATGTCCCAGACGTCGCCGCCCTTCGGCAGCTTCAGCAACAGCCCCACACCGCCCGGCTCGAGCACGAAGGCGAGCGGTACGACGAACGCGGGCAGGCAGTATTTCCACGCCTGCAGCGTGGTCGCATAAGGCCCCCCGCCGGTGATGGCGGCGGCGGCGAACGGCGAAAGCGCGGTCGGCGGGGAAACTTCGGACAGCACCGCGTAGTAGAAAATGAACATGTGCGCCGCCACGTCCGGAACGCCGAGCTTGATGAGCGCCGGCGCCACGATCTGCGCGCAGATGATGTAGCTCGCCGTCACCGGCACCGCGAGGCCGACGACCCACACGACGACGCCGGAATAGAGCGCCGTGAGGATGAGGCTGCCGCCGGCGTAGTCGATGATGATCGACGCGAATTTCTGGCCCAGGCCTGTCAGCGTCGCGATGCCGACGATGATGCCGGCCGCGGCGCAGGTGGCCGCCACGTTCAGCATCCCGACCGATCCCTCGCGCAGCGCGCGCACGAGCTGGCCGAAGGTCATGCGCACCGGAACGCGCAGGGTCAGCGCCGCCACGGCCACGACGGCGACGATGCCCGCGAAAATCCACGGCGAAGGCTGAAAGACCGGCGCGATCAGCGCGAGCGTATCGGCCGGCAGCACGATGGCGGCGGCGAGGCTGAGCGCGGCGACGGTGCCGCCGGCCAGCGGCGGGAAGAACGTGGACACTGCCGCCACGACCGTCGCCCACACCACCGCCAGCATCGGCGTCAGGCCCGAGAGCATGAAAACGATGATGAGAACGAGCGACAGGAAGTGGTGGCCGCCCTCGGCGTAGATCCGGCCCATCCGCCGCAGGTAAGCGCCGAAGCCTTTGGCGCCCGGCGCGGCGTGCGTATCGATGCTGAACTTCCGCGCGTCGATCTCGACCTGCGCGAGCAGCGCGAAATAGTAGAGGCAGGTCGGAATCACCGCCATCGTGATGACGTCGAGATAGGAAATCTTGAGGAACTCGGCGATCAGGAACGCCGCGGCGCCCAGCACCGGCGGCGAGATGATGGCGCCGATGCCGCCGGCCGCGAGCAGCCCGCCGGCCGCATTTTTCGTGTAGCCGGCCTTGGCCAGCATCGGATAGGCGACCGAGCCGATCGTCACGGTCGTCGCGACGCCCGAGCCCGAAGGGCCCCCGAGCAGGAACGAGGCGACGACGATCGTGCGCCCGGCCGCAGTCGGCTTGCCGCCCATCGCGGCAAACGAGAAGTCGATGTAGAACTTGCCCGCGCCGGTCGCGTTCAGCACCGCGCCGTAGATCGTGAACAGGATGATGAGCGTCGCCGAAACGTCGACCGCGGGCCCGAACACGCCCTCGAGCGAGATGTAGAGGTGGCCGACGATGCGGGCGAGATCGTAGCCCCGGTTCGTCCACGGCATCGGCAGATGATTTCCGAACATGCCGTAGAGAATGAAGATCACGACGACGGCGACCAGAACCATGCCGGTCGAGCGGCGGCAGGCTTCCAGCACGAGCAGCAGGAACACCGCGCCCACGACCATGTCGGTCTGATTGGGCAGCGACTGCCGGTCGCGCATGTCGTCGCCGCCGAGCAGCAGGTAGACGATCGTGGCCGCCGCGGCGAGCGCGAGGACGACGTCCCACGGCGCGAGGCGGTGGCGGAAGCGCCGCGCGACCGGATAGAGCAAAAAGATCAGGAACAGCGCCGCGCCGACGTGGATCGCGCGCAGCGTCTCGGGCGGCACGACGAAGAAGGCGGCGTAGAGATGGAACAGCGACATCGCCGCGGCGAGCGCGGTGATGAGGTGGCCGAACCAGCCGCCGAAGCGGTTGAGGGCGCCCTCCTCCTGCTCGACGAACTCCTCGGCCTTCTGAAGCCGCTCGGCCGAAATTTCGGCGTCGGGCGCGCCGCGGCCCTCGCTGGACATCACGCCCCCTCGACTGCGCGCGCCGCGCGGCATCGCTGCACGCGCGGCGCGTCCCCCTCGCTTGCGGCGCGGGCGATTACTGGACCTTGTGGCCCTTCTCGGCGAAATACTTGACCGCGCCCGGATGGAAAGGCATCGGCGTGTTCGACGCGAGCTGGTTCTTCATGTCGAGCGTCAGCGCTTCCTTGTGCACCTGGCCCCACTCCGCGCGCTTCTCGAAGATCACCTGCACGATCTTGTGGGCGACGTCGTCCGGCAGCTTGTCGGTCGTCACCAGCACGTTCCACACGACGGCGATCTTGTTCTCGGCCTCCTGCCCCGGATAGGTCTTGGCCGGGATTGCCGCCTCGGCGTAGAGCGGGCCGTATTTCGCGTTCATCTTCGCGACGGCGGCGGAGTGGTCGATCATCTTGATCTTCACGCCCGGCGTGGCGCCGAGATCGGTCACCGCCGCGGTCGGCAGGCCGCCCACCCAGAAAAACGCCTGGATCTTGCCGTCCTTGAGCGCGTTCACCGATTCGGCGACGCCGAGGCGCTCGCGCTTCATGTCCTTGTCCTTGTCGAGCCCCATCGCCTCGATGACTCGGAACGCCATCACCTCCGTGGCGCTGCCCGGCGAGCCGGTGGAGACGCGCTTGCCTTTCAGATCGGCGAAAGACTTGATGCCGGTCGCCTCGGTCGAAACGACGTGCATGCGGTTCGGATAGAGCACCGCGAGCGTGCGGACGTTGACCGGATTGCCCTTGAACTTGTCCTGGCCCTTCATCGCGTCGAGGCCGGCATCGACCATCGAGAACGCGATCTCGGACTTTCCGGCGCCCAGCAATTTGAGATTGTCGACCGAGCCGCCGGTCACTTCCGCGCTCGCCGACCAGCCGGGGACGTATTTCGAAAGCAGGTTGGCGAGGCCGCCGCCGAGCGGATAGTAGACGCCGCCCGTGCCGCCCGTCGTGATCGAGAAGCTGCGCTTGTCCTGCGCGGCGCCCGGCGCCGCGACGAGGATCGCCGCCGCGGCGGCTGCAAACATCGACGTCAGAAATCGGGACATTTCCTCACTCCCAGGATAAATGGAATCTATTGTTGTCTGTGTCCCGCGCTTATACCAAGGCGCAAAATGGCGGCAAAGCCCCTTCCCCACCCTGGACGTATTCCAGCATGGATTTCGCGCTGAGCGACGAGCAGACGGCAATCCGCGACGCGGTTGGCAGACTGGCGGCGCGTTTCGATGCCGAATATTGGCGGCGCCGCGACGCGGCGGGCGAATTCCCCGTAGATTTCCATAGAGCCTTCGCCGAAGCGGGCTGGCTCGGCATCGCGATGCCCGTGGAATACGGCGGCGCCGGCCTCGGCATTCTCGAAGCGGCGCTGCTGATGATGACGGTCGCCGAGAGCGGGGCCGGCTTCTCGGGCTGCTCGGCGATCCACATGAACATCTTCGGCCTGCACCCGGTCGTCGTGTTCGGCAGCGACGAGCAGAAACACCGCTTCCTGCCGCCGCTGATCGCGGGCCGGGACCGCGCCTGCTTCGCCGTCACCGAGCCGAACACCGGCCTCAACACGCTGAAGCTCAAGACCAAGGCGGAGCGGCGCGGCGACCGTTACGTCGTCCACGGCCAGAAGCTTTGGATCTCGACGGCGCAGGTCGCGAACAAGATGCTGCTGCTTGCACGCACGACGCCGGAAGAAGACGTGCCGAAGGGTTCGTCGGCCGGCCTCTCGCTCTTCTATACCGACATCGACCGCACGCGCGTCGAAGTGCGCGAGATCGACAAGATGGGCCGCGCCGCCGTCGATTCGAACCAGGTGTTCATCGACGGGCTCGAAATTCCGGCCGCGGACCGCATCGGCGCCGAGGGCGAAGGCTTTCGCTACATCCTGCACGGCATGAATCCGGAGCGCGTCCTCGTCGCGGCCGAAGCGGTGGGCCTCGGCCGCGCGGCGCTCGCCCGCGCCGCCGCCTATGCCAAGGAGCGCATCGTGTTCGGCCGGCCGATCGGCCAGAACCAGGGCATCCAGCATCCGCTCGCCGAGCGCTGGATCGAGCTGCAGGCGGCGGAGCTGATGGTGCTGAAGGCCGCGTGGACCTACGACCGGCATGAGGCCGGCGCGGCCGCGGCCGGGACGGCGGCCAATGCCGCCAAATTCTTCGCCGCCGAGAGCTGCTTTCGCGCTTGCGAAACCGCGGTGATGACGCTCGGCGGCATGGGCTATGCGAAGGAATACGACGTCGAGCGCTACCTGCGCGAAAGCTTCATCGCGCGGATCGCGCCGGTGTCGCCGCACATGATCCTGAACTTCATCGCCGAGAAGGCGCTGGGCCTGCCCAAATCCTATTGAGGGGGAAACGATGCGCGTCGCCTGCTACGAAAAAAACGGTGCCGCCAAGGACGTGCTGAAAATCATCGCGGTCGACGATCCGCAGCCCGGCCCCGGCGAAGTGCGCGTGAAGCTCAAGACCTCGGGTGTCAATCCGTCCGACGTGAAGACGCGCATGGGCCTCACGCGCAAGATGGCGTTCCCGCGCGTCGTCCCGCACAGCGACGGCGCCGGCGAGATCGACAGGGTCGGCGCCGGCGTCGATCCGTCCCGCCAGGGACAGCGCGTGTGGATCTGGAACGGGCAATGGAAGCGGCCGATGGGCACCGCCGCGGACTACATCGTGCTGCCCGAAGCATTGGCCGTCCCGCTCCCCGCGGCGGTGAGCTTCGAGGCCGGCGCCTGCCTCGGCATTCCCGCCCTCACCGCCTGGCGCGCCATCGAACTCGCGGAAGCCGCGCCCGGCACGACGCTGCTCGTCTCGGGCGGCGCCGGCGCCGTCGCGCACTACGCAATTCAGATCGCCAAGGCGCGCGGCGCCACGGTCATCGCGACGGTCAGCTCGCCGGCCAAGGCCAAGATCGCGCGCGACGCCGGCGCCGATCATACGATCGACTACAAGGCCGAAAACGTCGGCGAGCGCGTGGCCGCAATCACGGGCAAAGCCGCGGCCGCCGGCGGCGGCGTCGACGCGATCGTCGAGCTCGACCTCACGGCCAATGCCGCGCTCATTCCGGCGGTGCTGCGCCCGCGCGGCAAGGTCGTGATCTACGGCACGGGACCCAAGGCGGAAATCCCCGCCTCCTATTGCCTCGTCAGCACGATCTCGCTGCTTTTCTTTCTCGTTTACGAGCTGACGGCGGAAGAGCGCCGACGCGCGGTCGACGGCGTGAACCGCATGCTCGCGGCGAACGCGCTCAAGCACAATGTCGCGGCCACCTTCCCGTTCGATCGCATCGTCGAGGCGCACGAGGCGCAGGAAAGCGGCAAGATCGCGGGGAACATCGTGCTGACGATGTAATGGCGGGCGCGGCCGGGCCGCCAACAGCCCGGACGCTGCGCGGCCGCGCAGGCGCCTTGTCGCCACCGGCGGCGACGCCTAATTTGCGGTCCTTCTCTTCGAGGACACCAATGGAAATCAAAGGCGCGTACAAGATCGCGGCCCCGCGCGAGCAGGTGTGGACCGCGCTCAACGACCCCGAAATCCTCAAGAAATGCCTGCCCGGCTGCGAGAAGCTCGAGCGCGACGGCGACCACGCCTTCACTGCCACGATCAAGGTGAAGGTCGGCCCGGTGAGCGCCAAATTCTCAGGCGCTGTGACGCTGGAGGATCTCGACCCGCCGAACGGCTATCGCATCGTCGGCGAGGGCAAGGGCGGAGTCGCCGGCTTCGCCAAGGGCGGCGCCAAGGTGACGTTGCGCGACGACGGCGGCGCCACGGTGCTGGCATACGATGCGGATGCCAAGATCGGCGGCAAGCTTGCGCAGATCGGCTCGCGTCTCGTGCTGGGCACCGCGCGGAAACTGGCCGACGACTTCTTCAAGAAATTCGCTGAAACCGTCGCG
>CAZUYG010000100.1:0-8498 GCA_964624265.1 uncultured Candidatus Odyssella sp. | reverse complement strand
CGCGTCGCCTTGAAATTGGTCGGCAGCGTCACCTGCAGCACGTTCACTTTCTCGTCGGGCGGGCGGATCGCCTGCGGGTCGGGGCTGCACAATGTGATGCAGGCGGGATCGAAATTGTCCCACACGGTCGAATCGGTATAGGCGCCGCGCAGCGCGTTGGCGTCGAGGCCCGGAATGCGGCGGAGATAGGCGAGCGGCGGCATGTTCATGATCGACATGCAGGGCACGCGCGCGCGGGCCACCGCATCGAGCAATTCGCGCACCCCCGGCGAGCGGTATTGCGGCTCCTGCATCGCAAGGCCGACCAGATCGTAGTCCTTCGGATTGATGCCGGCGGCGCCGCCGGCCGTAACCTTGCCGGGCAGCTTGCGCGAATCGAGCACGACCGGCTCTTTGCTGCCCTTTACAGGCAGTCGCACGCGGAAGCCCTCCGCGTTGATGAGATCGGCCTCGGCCGGCAGGCAGACGAGGTGGATGCGATGCCCGCCGAACAGGATTTTCGAGGCGAGCAGCGATCCATACGACGCGCCCATCAGCAAGATGTTGAATTTTCCGGCCATTTCCGCGTTGCTCCCTGGCGACTGGGCGGGCCATTTCCCGTGTTGGCCCGCCGCGATTGTTTGGCGTCGCGCGATGCTAGGGGGCGCCCGTTTCCGATGCAATCTTCGGCGCTTGAGCACGGCGCGGATCGTCTCGATATGTATGATTACCTATTCAATTATCCGCAATTATCCTAGAAGTTTGAAAGCTCATCGATTGAGCGCATTGCCGTTTTCCGCAACAACGTGCGGCCCATTCAGGCCGCCATTCGCCGCGCGAACGACCGACGCAGGATTGATCGATCACGAATGACGGCCGATCTGACCCTGCTGTGGGCGTTGCCGCTGGCCGCGCTGTTTTTCGCAACCCTCGTGCATGAGGACGTCGCGATTCTGAGCGGCGCCTATCTCGCCGCGCATGACGGACTGCCCGTTTCGCTGGTTATGGCGACTCTTCTTTTGGGCGTGATCGCCGGCGATTTTGCCGTTTATGGGCTTGGCGCGCTCGCGCGCCGCACGGCCGGGGCAGCCCGGTGGGGCTGGCTGCGCCGGCGCCTCGACGGCGAAACAGTCACGCATGCCGAGGCCTGGCTGCGGCGCAATCTTTTCGTGGCGGTCGCGAGCTGCCGGGTCATTCCCCTCGCGCTGTTCCCAACTTACGGAGCTTGCGGCTGGCTGCGAATTCCGTTCCGGCGGTTCTCGGTGCCGGTCGTGATTTCGGCCGCGCTCTACGTGCCGCTGCTGTTCATGGTGTTCCGCCTGTGCGGCGAACGCCTTTCGCGAATGCTCGATCTGTGGGGCTGGGCGTTCGCGGCGGCGCTGGCCGTGCTGGTGCTGTACGCGCGGCGGCGCTTCGCGGCGCGTCTCGCGCGCATGAAAGACCCGATCGCCCCCGCTTCGCTGCCGGCGGGACCGCGCCCGCCTGCGACGCATCCGGGCATGCCGCCGCTGCGCGAAACGCAAATCCGCGTGCCGCTTTCCGAGCGAATCAACGAGCAGCTTTTCTACGTGCCGCTGGTCGCCCAGTGGCTGTGGCTCGGCGTGCGTTACCGCAGCTTCACGCTGCCCACGGTGGCCAATCCGCTGATCGAGGCCGGCGGCCTGCTCGGCGAATCGAAGTTCGAGTATTTCCGTCAGGCCGGGGAAGGCGCCCGCGCGTGGCTCGCGCGCACCGCGCCGCTGGCCGAACCGGCGGAGGGCGCGCGCGCGATCGAGGCCGCCGAAGCCGCGATGCGGCGCGCGGGCCTCGCCTACCCCGTCGTCGCCAAGCCCGACATCGGCTGGCGCGGCTATGGCTGCCGCCTCGTCGGGAACCGCGCGGCGCTCGCCGATTATCTCGACGCGTTTCCGAACGGCGCCAACCTGCTCTTGCAGGAGTTCGTGCCGCATCACGGCGAAGCCGGCGTGTTCTACGTCCGCCGGCCGGGCGCCGCGCAGGGCGAGATCACGTCGCTCACCTTCCGCTACTATCCGTCCGTCACCGGCGACGGCCGATCCACGCTCGAAACGCTGATCCGCACGCACCCGCGGCTCGCGCGCAAGGCGCGCCTGCTGCTTCGCGAGCATAGCGCGCGGCTCGCCGAAATTCCGGCCGCCGGAGAGACGGTGCGGCTCGCGCTTGTCGGCAGCAACCGCGTCGGCGGGCTTTATGTCGACGCGACCGACCGCGTGACGCCCGCGCTGGTCGCGCGCTTCGACGCCATCGCCGCCGCCCTGCCGGAGTTCCATTACGGCCGTTTCGACGTGCGCTTCGCCGATGCCGAGCGCTTCGCCGCCGGCGAGGATTTCGTCATCATCGAGATCAACGGCGCCGGCGCGGAAGCGATCGAGGTGTGGGACCCGGAGTGGCGCCTCCCCGACGTCTACCGCCGCCTGTTCCGCCAGCAGTCGCTGATGTTCTCGATCGCCGCCGCCAATCGCGCGCGCGGCTTCGCGCCGATGCGCGCGCGCGATCTCGTGCGCCTGCAGCGCCGCCAGTACCGGCTGAATTCGGCCTATCCGCCCTCGGCCTGACGCGGCGTTTCCTTTTGCCGCGCGCCTCGGCTAGCCTGCGCGCGCCGGCCGTGTTGCGGCCGGACACACGGAGACACCGGCCATGCACGCCCGCGCGCCCCTCGCCGCCATCGTCCTCGCGCTTATCGGAGCGGGGCTGGCCGCACCATGTTCCGCGGAGGGAAAAATCCGGCTCGTCGATTGCCGCGTCGAATCCGAAGGAAAAGTCCAGGTGAACGGCAAGTGCCGCTTCATCCCGGACGAGGGCGGCTCGTTCACGCTCGAACACGCCGACACGAAGCGCGCGGTCTTCTTCGGCGAGATCATGAGCGTCACCGTCTCGATCGTCTCGCCGGGCGTCGCCGAGGTGCGCGGCCTGACGCGGCAGGGCGTGAACTCGCGCTGGGGCGAGGCGCGCCGCATGACCAGCGACCGCGCCTGCTGGCAAGGCAGCGACTTCAAGATCTGCGCGCGGTAGCGGGGCGCGCGCCGCCGGTCACACGCTCCAGTCCGGGTTCGGCACGGTGTCGTAGAACGCCTTCTGGAGCGCGCCGCCCCACAGGCGGTGGATCGTCTGGAGATAGTCGTCGCGCTCCTCGAGGCGGACACGCAGGCCGACCTCCAGCGAATCGCGCCGGTAGAGCATCACGTCGATCGGCGGGCCCACCGAGACGTTGGAGCGCATCGTCGAATCGAACGAGATCAGCGCGCACTTGGCGGCGTCGACGAGCGAGACGCCGGGCGTGATGATGCGGTCGAGGATCGGCTTGCCGTATTTGATCTCGCCGATCTGGAGGAACGGCGTGTCGCGCGTGGCCTCGATGAAATTTCCGGCCGCGTAGAGCTGGAACAGGCGCAGGCTCTGCCCCTTGATCTGGCCGCCGAACACGAACGTGGCGTTGAACTCCACCTCGTGCTGGCGCAGCGCCTCGCCGTCGGTCGCGTGAACGTCGCGCACCGCGGCGCCGACGATGCGCGCGGCCTCGAACACGCTGGGCGCCGACAACAGGTCTTTCTTGGGGTCGCCCTTGCCGAGATGCTCGTTGAGAATGCTGACGACCGATTGCGTGATCGAAAGATTGCCGGCGCAGAGCATGCCGAACACGCGTTCGCCGCGCTTCTCGAATACGAAAGCCTTCTGGAACGTGGAGACGCGGTCGATGCCCGCATTCGTGCGCGAGTCGGAGACGAGGACCATGCCCTCGTCGACGAGGATGCCGACGCAATAGCTCATGAAGCCGTACGCTGCCCGCTACTACTGGCCCTCGGGGCGGGCCGTTTCGGGCGCCTTCTTAGCACCGGCCGCCGGCTTTTCCGAGGCCAGCGCGGTCTTGGGCGACAGTTTGACCGTCACGTCGAGTTCCTCGACGCCGCCGCCGGTCCGCACGCCGCGCACCGGCCCGGCGTCGGCATAGTCGAGGCCCACGGCGACGCGGACATAGGCTTCGGTGGCCGAAAGCCCGTTCGCGCAATCGAAGCTAACCCAGCCGAGATCGGGCACCAGCGCCTCGGCCCAGGCATGGCTTGCCGTCGTCTGGTGGGTCCCCTCCCCGCGCCCGAGATAGCCGCTCACGTAGCGGGCCGGCACGCCGAGCTGCCGGCACGCGGCGATGAACACGTGCGCGTGGTCCTGGCAGACGCCGCGGCCGGCCGCCAGCGTCTCGGCGGCCGTGGTGTGCACCGTCGTGTGGTTCTTCTCGTAGACGACGGCTTCCTGCACGCCGAGCATGAGCTGATGCAGGCCGGCGATGAGGTCCTTCTCGATCGTTTCGCGATACTTCTGCGCGAACTTCGCGAGCGCGCGGTCGGGCTGGGTATAGGCCGTCTCGCGCAGGAACACTTCGAACGGCAGCGTCGTCGTTCCGCTCGGAATCACCCCGTTGGTGTCGATGGTCCGCACGTCGCCCAGCACTTCGATCAGCATGCTCGTGATCGGCCGCGCGATCACTAGCGTGTGACAGACATTGCCGTAGTGATCGGTCCACTCGGTCATGTCGGCGCCGGGGCACGCGATCTTCCACCGGTTCACCGTCTGGCTGGTGCCCGAGCGCGGCGTGAGGCGCAGATACTGCACGCTCTGCATGAGCGGCTGGGTGTAACGGTATTCGGTGCGGTGGTGGACGAGGATGCGCATGGCTCACTCGAACTGCAGCGACATCATGAAGTCCTGCTGGATCTGCACGGCGAGCCCGTTGCTGCGCACGAGGAAGCCGTTGAGGAAATCGTGCAGGCCGCCCGTGACGATGCGGTCGATGCGGCCGAATTTGAGGCTCGCATGCGTCTCGCCGGCGAGGCGCAGACATTCGCGCGGCTTCGCGCCGCAGAGCGTGCCGAGCACGTTCAGCACTTCCTCGAAGCAGTAGAGCAGCGAACGCGGCATGTCGGCATCGAGGATCAGCAGCTCGGCGATCTTCTGGGGATCGACCGTGTCGCGGTAGGCCTGGCGGTAGGCGCGGAACGCGCTGACCGAGCGCAGCAGGGCGCCCCATTGGAAATAGTCGACGGCCTCGCCGTTGATGCGCCCTTCCGGCAGGAGCTGATGATATTTGATGTCGAGGATGCGCGCCGTGTTGTCGGCGCGCTCGAGGAACGTGCCGAGCCGGATGAAGTGGAACGCGTCGTCGCGGTACATCGTGCCGAAGGTGACGCCGCGGAACAGGTGCGAGCGCTCTTTCACCCAGTCGAAGAAGCTGCGCACGCCGTTTTTCGCGAAATCGCGGTATTTCTTCGATTGCAGCTCGAGATGCGTGGCGTTGAGCGATTCCCACATCTCGGTGGAGATCGCGCTGCGCTCGGCGCGCGCGTTCTCGCGCGCGGCGGCGACGCAGTTGAGGATGCTGGAGGGATTGGCCGGATCGAAACCCATGTATTCGATCACCGACTCGCCGCCCGCCTCGCCGTAGCGCGCGGCGAATTCGGCCCCGCCGGCGCCGATCACGAGCAGCGGACTCCATTGCTGGTCCTGCTGGCTCGCGGCGGAGGGCAGCAGCGACATGCGGTAGGTGACATCGAGCAGGCGGGCCGTGTTCTCGGCGCGCTCGATGTAGCGCGAAAGCCAGAACAGGTTCTGGGCGGTGCGGCTCAGCATCTCAGCGCTCCAGCACCCAGGTGTCCTTGACGCCGCCGCCCTGCGAGGAATTGACGACGAGCGAGCCTTCGCGCAGCGCCACGCGCGTGAGCCCGCCGGGGATGACCGACGTCGTCTCGCCCGAGAGCACGTAAGGCCGGAGATCGACATGGCGCGGCGCGATCCCCGCCTTCGAGAAGGTGGGGCACGTCGAAAGCGCAAGCGTGGGCTGCGCGATGAAATTGGCCGGGGCGTTCAGAACGCGGCGCTTGTATGCCTCGCGCTCGGCCTTGGTCGAGGCCGGGCCGACGAGCATCCCGTAGCCGCCCGAGCCGTGGACCTCCTTCACGACGAGTTCGTCCAGCCGCTCGAGCGCGTATTTGCGCGCCTCGGCCTCGCCGAGCCGCCAGGTCTGCACGTTGTTCAGCACCGGCTTTTCGCCGAGATAGAAGCGGATGATCTCGGGCACGAAGGAGTACATCGCCTTGTCGTCGGCGACGCCCGCGCCGAAGCCGTTGGCCAGCGTGACGCGGCCCGCGCGCACGACCGAGAGGATGCCCGGCACGCCGAGCATCGAATCCGCGCGGAACGCGAGCGGATCCATGAAGTCGTCGTCGATGCGGCGGTAGATCACGTCGACGCGCACCGGGCCTTCGGTCGTGCGCATCCAGACGCGGCCGTCGCGAACGAACAGGTCGCGCCCCTCGACCAGCTCGATGCCCATCTGCTCGGCGAGAAACAGGTGCTCGAAATACGCGCTGTTGTAGCGCCCCGGCGTCAGCAGCACGACGGTGGGCTCGGACACGTCGGTGGGCGAAACGGCGCGCAGATTGTGCAGCAGACGCTCCGGATAGTTTCCGACCGGCGCCACGCGCTGCTTCGCGAACGCCTCCGGGAAGAGGCGCATCATCACTTCGCGGTTCTCGAGCACGTAAGAGACGCCGGACGGCGTGCGGAGATTGTCCTCGAGCACGTAGAAATCGGCCGGGCCGATGCGCACGATGTCGATGCCCGAGACGTGCGAATAGACGCGGCGCGCGAGATCGACGCCCTGCATCTCCGGCCGGTAGGCCGGATTGCGATACACCATCTCCTTGGGAACGATGCCGGCCCGCAGGATCTCCTGGTCGTGGTAGATGTCGTGCAGGAATGCGTTGAGCGCCTTCACGCGCTGGATGCAGCCCTCTTCGATCACCTTCCACTCGGCCGCGTCGATGATGCGCGGGACGATGTCGAACGGGATCAGCCGCTCGGTGCTGCCGCCCTCGCCATAGACGAGGAACGTGATGCCGACGCGGCGGAACAGCGCGTCGGCTTCGGCCTGCTTCAGCAGAAGCTGCTCGCGCGGCACCTCCTCGATCATCTTCCAGAAGTCGCGATAGGCGGTGCGGATGCCGCCGTCGGGCCGGCGCATTTCGTCGAAGAAACGCGGCGCCGGCTCGCCGGCCGCATCGGGCGGCTGCGCCTGTGCCTGCGATTGCGACTGGGATTGCGACTCGAGAGCTTGCTTGCGCGCCATGTGGCGACGGTATGACCAAAGCCTGTGACCGTCAAACAGGCATGCAAGCGCCGGGCCAAGGCCGGGCTAGAACAGCGTCGGCCCGTTCATCAGCACGAGGCCGCAGACGATGACGGCGGCGGCCACGATGCGCCGGCGTCCGAACGGCTCGCCGAGCAGCAGGGCGCCCATCGCGGCCGCGAACAGCACCGACGATTCGCGCACGGCGGCGACGTGCGCGATCGGGCCCGCCGCCAGCGCCCAGATCGCGATCGCGTAACCGAGCGTGGCGACCGCGCCGCCCGCGGCGCCCCGCCACCAGCCGCGCGGCCCGCGCCGCAGGAACGCCGCGACGGTGAGCGGCCGGAGATACAGCGCCACGCAGATCAGCCACGGCCCTTCGCACACGTTGAGCCAGGCGATGTAGGACATCTTGTGCTCGAAGCCCGGCCCCGAGGCGCGCACGCCGAGGCCATCCGAAAACAGATAGCCGGCGATCGTGATGCCGGTGAGCACCGCATACATCGTGGCGCGGCGGTGCTGGCCGCGCCGTGCCGCCGAGAGCAGCTCGCCGCCCGCACCGCGTTGCGGCGCCGCCAGCGCGATGATCGCCAGCGATACCAGCGCCACGCCGGCGCCGTCCTGGAAACGCAGGTATTCGCCGAGCAGCCGCCCCGAGAAAATCGCGACCAGGAGCGGACCGAGGCCGCGTGCGATCGGATAGGTGTGCGAGAGGTCTCCGGTCGCGTAGGCCTTGAGCAGGAAGTAGTAGTAGAAATTGTGGATGACGACCGAAGCGCCGAGCCACATCCACGCCGTCTTCGGCGGAAACGGCAGAAAGAACACGAACGGCAGCGAAACGAGGCTGCCGGTCAGCATGATGATGCCGAACGTCGCGAGCCGGTCGCCCGTGTCGGACTTCAGCAGCGCGTTCCAGGTGGCGTGCATCAGCGCCGCGGCGAGCAGCAGGACGATGACGAGAGGATCGAGGACCGTGTTCATCCGCGGCGCGGGAAAAGGCGCCGTAACATAACGGTAACAATCATGGCGGACCAGCGCGCGCGGAACGAGGCAGACCTGCGCGGACGAACACCGGCGTTCGTGGCGCCCGCTACGCCCCGCGCGCCGCGCAACCGGTCCGCGCCGCGCTCCGTCTAGGCCTGCAGTCCCTTGTACGCTTGGCGCAGCACTTCGGCGCCCTTCGCGTAAACGCGCTCCTTCCAGTCGTCGGTCTCGCCATAGAAGGCGCCGCGGATTTCCGCCTTGATCTTCTTGCCCAGCGGCGAAGCGATGTCGCCCTTGCCGTGCGTGTAGAGCCAGTTGTCGGCGCGCAGCGCGTCGAGCGTGTCCATCACCGGCACGACGCCGTACTCGAGCGCCACGGCCGTCACTTCGGCGTTCG
>CAZUYG010000099.1:0-8515 GCA_964624265.1 uncultured Candidatus Odyssella sp. | reverse complement strand
ATCAGCACCGGCATCGAGTCGCCGATCGGCGAGCCGTTGGCGACGTTGCCGCCCATCGTGCCGGCGTTGCGGATCTGCTCCGAGCCCAGCCGCCGCAGCACCTCGCCGAAATCCGGATAGGCCGCGGCGATCGCCGCCATCGCGTCGCTGTAGGGCGCCGCCGCGCCGATCTCGAGATGCGACACGCTCTCGGCGATATCGGCGAGGCCACGCACGCCGCCAAGAGAGATCAGCGCATCGAGATCGCGATGCTGCTTGGTGACTTCGAGCGCGAGATCGGTGCCGCCGGCGAGAATGCGCGCCGCCGGCTCGCGCGCGAGTGCGTCGGCCAGCTCGTCTTCGGTCGCGGGCGCGCAGTAACGCCGGCGCGCGGCTTCATAGACCAGGCCCCGTTCGCGCCGGATCGAGCGGAGCAGCGCGAGCGTTTCCTTTTCGCTGCGCGTGAACCCGTCCTTGCGCGTGCCCGCGCAGGCGGCCAGCCCGGCATCGACGATCGGGCGGTAGCCGGTGCAGCGGCAGAGATTGCCGGCAATCGCATCGTTGACCCGCGCGCGGTCGGGCTTTCCCGGCGCGTGGTAGAGCGCGAACAGCGACATCACGAAGCCGGGCGTGCAGAAGCCGCATTGCGAGGCGTGCTGCTCGACCATCGCGCGCTGGACCGGATGCAGTGCGCCATCCGCGCCGCGCAGATCTTCGACCGTGACCAGCGCCTTGCCGTCGAGCGTGGGCACGAACTGGATGCAGGCGTTGAGCGCGCGATAGCGCAGGCGCCCGCCCGCCTCTTCGCCGATCGCGACCGTGCAGGCGCCGCAATCGCCCTCGGCGCAGCCTTCTTTCGTGCCGGTGAGTCCGGCGCCGCGCAGCCAATTCAGCACGGTGGTGTTGGGATCGACGCCGCGCACCTCGCGCACGCGGCCGCGGTGCACGAAACGGATCGGCCCTGCCTGGCTCATGGATTCGCCGTGGCTCAAGTCAGCGGCTCCCGCGCGGATTTCCCATCAGCTTACTTGCAAGAACGCGGCCAATTGAAGGCCCGTTCCGTCAGCGCGCGCCGCCGCGATACCAGCGGTCGACCAGCGCGCGCTCTTCGTCGGTCATCTCGGTGGCATTGCCAGGCGGCATCGCCTTCAGCGTCACCGCCTGCGCATGGATGCGCGCCGCGTGCGCGCGCACCCATTCGGGCTTGGTGAGATCGACGCCCTTGGGCGCCGCGGTGAGGCCCGGAAAGGTGGGCCGCGCGGCATGGCAATTGGCGCAGCGCTGGGCGAGCACCGGCATGATCTCGGCCACGGCCACGGCGGGGCCGGCAGGCGCGGGCGCCGGGCGCGGCACGAGGGCCACCGCCACCGCCGCCACGATCGCCGCCCCGCCGGCGAACCAGACGAGGCCGGACTTGCCCTTGTGGCGCAGGTTGAACGTGTGGCGCATCAGCGCCCCGCCGGCCATCAGCGCGAGCAGCCACAGCGGCGCCAGCGCGTCGCTGTAGAGCATCGCGTAGTGGTTGCTGATCATCGCGAACAGCACCGGCAGCGTGAAATAATTGTTGTGGACCGAGCGCTGCTTGCCGCGGCGGCCATATTCGGGATCGGGCGCCTGCCCGGCCTCCATCGCCGCCACCATCTTCTTCTGGCCGGGAATGATCACGAAGAAGACGTTGGCCGACATGATCGTGCCGAGCATGGCGCCGGCGTGGAGATAGAGCGCGCGGCCGTTCATCGCGAACGACAGCAGGAAGACCGCGGCGGCGAAGATCGCGGCGAACAGGTAGCCCACGGCCTGATCGTTGCGCCCGAGCTTGCTGCGGCAGAGCGCGTCGTAAACCAGCCACGCGGCCGCCATCGCGCCGATGCCGAGCGCCGGGCCGGCCCAGGCGGGCCAGCCGAGCTCGGGATGAAGCAGCGTGCCGGCGCCCTGCAGATAGTAGGCGACGACGAGCAGCGCGAAGCCGGTCATCCAGGTGGTGTAGGCCTCCCACTTGAACCAGTGCAGGTGCGCGGGCAGCCGCGCCGGCGCGACGAGATACTTCTGCGGATTGTAGAAGCCGCCGCCATGCACGGCCCACAACTCGCCGGCGACGCCCTTGCCCCTGAGCGCCGGATCGGCCGGCGCCTCGAGGCTGTTGTCGAGCCAGACGAAGTAGAACGACGAGCCGATCCACGCGATGCCGGCCACGAAATGCAGCCAGCGGATCGCGAGGTTCAGCCATTCGAGGATGTAGGCGTCCATGGTCCCCGCGCGGTGAGGCGGGGCACGATGGCACCCGCCGCCGCACCGTTGCAAGTTTCGGACCCGCTTGGAGCGCGCGCCACTGTCGCCGTTTCCGGTTGCGCGGTAGAGTGGCCGACGGGCGGGCCCGCCGCGGCGCTGGCACAGGGCTTGCTTCAAAAAACCGGAATGACTGACCTCAGGGAGGACGATTCATGACTTGGTTCCGCTCGACCTTGGCCGCGCTGACGGCCGCCGTGGCGCTGCAGGCGCCGGGCGCTTCGGCGCAGCAGGCGGTGAAATTCACGCTCGACTGGCGCTTCGAGGGGCCGGGGGCGCTGTTCCTGCTGCCGGCGGCGAAGGGCTATTTCAAGGCCGAGGGCCTGGACGTGACGATCGATTCGGGCGCGGGCTCGGCCGGCGCGGTGAACCGCGTGGCCACCGGCGGCTACGACATGGGCTTCGCGGACCTCGCGGCGCTGATCGAATTCCTCGCCAGCAATCCGCAGAACAAGACCCAGGCCGTGTTCATGGTCTACGAGACCACGGCCTCGACGATCTTCACGCTCAAGAAGAACGGCATCGCCAAGCCGGCCGATCTCGCCGGCAAGAAGATCGGCGCGCCGCCGTTCGACGCCGCGCGCAAGGCCTGGCCGATCTTCGCCAAGGCCGTGGGCCTCAAGGCCGACGCCGTCACCTGGCAGAACATGGACCCGGCGCTGCGCGAGCAGCTGCTCGTGCGCGGCGAGGTGCCCGCCATTTCGGGCTTCTATTTCACCAGCTATCTCAACCTGCTCGCGCGCGGCGCCAAGCCCGACGAGATCGTGGCCTTCAAGTACGGCGATCACGGCGTGAAGCTCTACGGCAACGCGGTTCTGGTCAGCGAGAAATTCGCCGCCGCGAACCCCAAGGCCGTGACCGGCTTCCTGCGCGCGCTGCGCAAGGGCATCGCCGAGGTGGTCGCGAATCCGGACGAAGGCATCGCCGCCTTGAAGGCGCGCGACGGGCTCATCGACGTGAAGCTCGAGACCGGGCGCCTGAAGCTCATGATCGCCGACCAGCTCGACAAGAGCGGCAAGTTCAGCGGCGCGGTGGACAAGGCGCAGATCGAGAAGAACATCGCCGACGTCGTGGATGCGTTCGGCCTCAAGGCCAAGCCCGCGGCCGACCAGGTGTTCAACTCCAGCTTCCTGCCGAAATAGCGCGGCGGCGACGCGGCCTTGAACCCTTTCGTCCGCTTCGAGGACGTAGCGCTCAGCTACCGCGACGACGGCGAATTCGCGATCGAGGACGTGACGCTCTCGATCGCGCCGAACGAATTCGTCGCCGTCGTGGGGCCGAGCGGCTGCGGCAAGTCCACGCTGATGAAGCTGTGCTCGGGCTTGCGCAAGCCCACGCGCGGCAAGGTCGCGGTGGCGGGCGGCGCCGTGGCCGGCCCGCTCAAGATCGTGGGGATGGCGTTTCAGAACCCCACCTTGCTGCCCTGGCGTACGACGATCGACAACGTGCTGCTGCCGCTGGAGGTCGTGGAGCCCTATCGCCGGCAATTCTCCTCGAAGAAGCGCGGAGAATACACGGACCGCGCGATGGCGCTTCTGAAGACGGTGGGCCTCGCCGAGCACGCCGACAAATTCCCGTGGCAGCTTTCGGGCGGCATGCAGCAGCGCGCCTCGATCTGCCGCGCGCTGATCCACGAGCCGCAGCTGCTGATGCTCGACGAGCCGTTCGCGGCGCTCGACGCGTTCACGCGCGAGGAATTGTGGTGCGTGCTGCGCGACCTTTGGTCGGCCAAGCCGTTCACCGTGATTCTCGTCACGCACGACCTGCGCGAAGCCGTGTTCCTGGCCGACACGGTGTTCGTGATGAGCCCTCGGCCCGGCCGCATCCTGGCGCGGCGCACGATCGAGCTGCCGCGCCCGCGCGACCTCGAGGTGACGTACACCGACGGCTTCATCAAGCTGGTCCACGATCTGCGCGAGCGCATCGGCAAGGTGCGCAAGCCCGCGGAGCCGGCGCGGTGAGCTGGCTCAAATCGACGAAAGCCGCGCCGTGGCTGATGACCGCGGGGATCGTGATCCTGTGGCAGGCGGTGTGCAGCCTGTTCAACGTCGACGAATTCATCTTTCCGAGCCCGATCCAGGTCTGGCATGCGCTGATCGAGTATGCGGGGCCGATCCGCCAGCATTCGCTGCAGACCCTGCTGACGACGGTGGCCGGGTTCGGCATCGGCGTGATCTTCGGCCTGGCGCTTGGCGTCGCGGTGGGGTCGAGCCCGTGGCTCTATTCCGCCACCTATCCGCTGCTGGTGGCGTTCAACAGCATCCCCAAGGTCGCGTTCGTGCCGATCCTGATCGTGTGGTTCGGCATCGGCACGATTCCGGCGATCCTGACCGCGTTCCTGATCTCGTTCTTTCCCATCGTCGTGAATGTCGCCACCGGCCTCGCCACGCTGGAGCCGGAACTCGAGGACGTGCTGCGCGCGCTCGGCGCCTCGCGGTTCGACATCCTCAAGAAGGTGGGCCTGCCGCGCTCGATGCCGTTCTTCTTCGCCTCGCTCAAGGTCTCGATCACGCTCGCCTTCGTGGGCTCGGTCATCTCGGAGACCGTCGCCTCCAATCTCGGCATCGGCTACCTGATGATGTCGGCCTCGTCGTCGAACCGCATGGCGCTGGTCTTCGCCGGCCTCGTCGTGGTGAGCATCCTGGCGATGCTGATGTACGTCGTGTTCGCGTGGCTGGAGATGCGCCTCACCGGCTGGGCGCACCGCCGCGGACGCTAGGCGCCGCTTGCCCCGGCCCTGCCCAGCGCGGCGCGGCTGTGCTAAACACGGCGCCGGGGCTTTCGCGGTGGGACGGGCATGCGCGCGTATCTTCTTCGCTGGGCCGGCGGGGCTGTCCTGGGGCTTGCCGCCGCGCAACCGCTATGGGCACAGGAGCAGCAGCGCGTATTCACGCTCGGCGAGCTCGTGGCGCTGTGCAAATCCAGCGAGCCGCAGCGCCAGAGCGCCTGCAGCGGCTTCGTCACCGGCGTGCGGCACACGCTCGACGTGTTCAAGAACTCGCTCAAGGACCGCGTCTCCTACTGCATCCCGCGCACGCTGAACAATCGCGCGTTCCGCGACAGCGTCGTCGCCTGGGCCGAGCGCAATCCCGGCGAGATGCGCTTTGCCGCGGTGCGCGGCGTGATCAAGAGCGCGCTCGAGCAGCATGCCTGCAGCGGGACGGCGCCCAAGCCGTTCGAATTCTAGGCCATGACGAAGCGGATCGAATCCGCCTAAGATCGGGCAAGGCCGCGCGGGCGGCCGCCCCGGCTCGAGGAGACGACCATGACCGTGCGCTCGCTGCACCACATCTCGCTGACCGTGCCCGATCTCGCCGTGGCGCGGAAATTCTACGACGATTTCGGGCTCGAGGAGCGGCGCAACGGCGGCAACACGCTGGTCATGCGCTGCCAGGGGCGCGATCAGGACCAGGTCGTGCTCGTCGAGGGCAAGAAGAAAGCGATGCACCATGTGTGCTTTGCCACGCGCGCCGAGGATCTGGCGGCGCTCAAGAAGCGGCTCGAGGCCGCCGGCGTGCGCCTGCTCGATCCGCCCAACGACACGCCCGGCGATGGGCTGTGGTTCCGCGACCCCGACGGCCTGCTGGTGAACGTGCGCGCGACCGAATCGGCCAAGTGGCGCAGCGTGCCGGAGTTCAAGATCAACAACGCCGGCCATCTGAACCGCGTGGGCGTCGCCGGCCATCCGCAGCGCGGCATGAAGGTGCGGCCGACGCGGCTCGGCCACATGCTGCGCTTCACGCCGCAGATCGAGAAGATGATCGAGTTCTACACCCGCACGGTCGGCCTCATCCTGTCCGACCGCTCGCAGGACATCGTGGCGTTCATGCGCGGCCATGGCGGCAGCGACCACCACATCTTCGGCTTCATCGCCAGCGACAAGCCGGGCTTCCACCACGCGAGCTTCGAGGTGGGCAACATCGACGAGATCGGCATGGGCGCCGCCAACCTGCTCGACAAGGGCTATCGCGACGGCTGGGGCTTCGGCCGCCACGTGATCGGCTCGAACTTCTTCCACTACGTGCGCGATCCGTGGAACAGCCTCGTCGAGTATTTCTGCGACATCGATTTCATCCCCGACGGCGGCAAATGGGAAACGAAGAACTGGCCGCCCGAGGATTCGCTCTACGTCTGGGGCCCGAAGACGCCCGAGGATTTCGGCATGAATTACGAGGCGGCGCAGGAGTAGTCCGACCGCTCAACCCGCGTAGGGGCGCGCTGCGCGCGCCCTCTCTCCGGCTGCACTACGCGACGCTGTAAGCACTCGGTGACGGCTTATCTTTGCGTTCGAGCGCCGCGCGCGCGGAACCAGGGCGCGCGCAGCGCGCCCCTACACGGCGGCCATCCCGCTAAACCTGAATGTGCCCGATGATCGCCGCGCGCTCGGGGCGGCCGCGGCCTTCGGCGACCACCTGCCCCTTGTCCATCACCAGCCAGCGGTCGGCGAGGCGCTCGGCCATCGTCAGGTTCTGCTCGACGATGACGAAGGCGGTGCCGGCGGCGCATTGCTCGCGCACGACCGATTCCATGCGGTCGATGTTCTCGGCCTGCACGCCCTCGGTGGGCTCGTCGAGCAGCACCAGCGAATGATCCTCGATGGCGCCGCGGACAAAAGACAGGATCTTCTTCTCGCCGCCGCTCAGCGTGCCGGCGCGCTGATCGCGGCGGCTGGCGAGGATCGGGAAGCGCGCGGCAAGCGGCTCGAGCCGCGCGGCCGCGCCGGGCGGCGCCATCATGAACAGATTGTCGGCGACGCTCAGCTCGTCGAACACGGTCCGCTCCTGCGGACAATAGGTGATGCCGGCGCGGCGGCGCTCGGGCGGCGCCAGCGCCGTGATCTCGCGCCCGTCGAGCCGCACCGCGCCTTCGCGGCACGGCAGGAAGCCCATCAGTGCCTTCATCAAGGTGGATTTGCCGACGCCGTTGCGGCCGAGCACGAACAGCACCTCGCCCGCCGCCACCGCGCCCGCGAGCCCGCGCAGGATCATCGTGCTGCCGTAACCGGCGACGAGGCCCTGGAACTCGAACCGCGCGCTCATTTCGTGCCGCCCGCATAGACGGCGCGCACGGCGGGATCGGCCTGCACCTCGGCGATGCTGCCCTGCGCCAGCAGCTTGCCCTGATGCAGCACGAGCACGCGATCCGCCAGCTCCTTCACCAGGCTCATGTCGTGCTCGATGATGACGATCGCGAGCCCGAGGCGCCGGCGCGCCCAGCGGATCACGTCGATGACGCGGTGCGTTTCCTCCGGCGAAAGGCCCGCGCAGGGCTCGTCGAGCAGCAGCAGGCGCGGCTCCATCGCCAGCGCCATCGCGAGCTCCAGGATCTGCCGCTCGCCGTGCGAGAGATCGCCGGCGCGGTTGCGGCCTTCGGCGAGGAACGGATAGCGCTCCGACAATTCGCGCAGCAGCGGGCTCGACCAGCGGTGCAGGCGCAGCTTCAGGAGATCGCGCGCCCGCGCCCGCGCGCCCCACAGCGCGAGGTTGAGGTTGTCGGTGACGCTCAAATCGGGGAACACGTTCGGGATCTGGAATTTGCGCGCGATGCCGAGGCGCGTGACCTCGGTGGGCTGCTTGCCGGTGATCGCACGTCCGGCGAAGTGCACGCTGCCCTGCGCGGCCGGCAATTCCCCGGTGAGCAGGTTGAAGCACGAGGTTTTGCCCGCGCCGTTGGGGCCGATCAGGCAGGTGATGCCGGGATGATCGACCGCGAGCGTGAGGCCGTCGAGAATCTGCACCGGCCCGGCATTCGCCGCGATGCCTTCGAACGCGATCGTGGCGCCGCCGCCCGGCAGGGCGCGCGCCGGCGCTTCGCGCGCCGCGCCGCGCGGACGCGGGCGCAGCCGCTCGACGATCGGCATCGCGAAGCCGACCAGGCCCTGCGGCGCCCAGCGCACGACGACGATGAAGATCACCGCCAGCAGCACTTCCCAATAGGCGAAGGTGTTGCGCAATTCGGCGGTGAGCACGCCGATCAGGATCGTGCCGAGGATCGGGCCGTAGAGGCTGCCGCGCCCGCCGACGGCGGCCCAGATCACCAATTCGGCGGACAGCGTGAAGCCGACGAGCTGCGGCGTGACGAGATTCTGCTGCGGCGCGTAGAGCACGCCGGCGATGCCGCCGAGCACGCCCGACAGGCCGAACACGGCGGCCTTCGTCAGCGTGACGTCGAAGCCGAGGAACGCGACGCGGCGCTCGTTCTGCGCCACCGCGCGCCACAGCACGCCGGCCGGCGCTTTCCGCAGCCAGCT
>CAZUYG010000098.1:0-8541 GCA_964624265.1 uncultured Candidatus Odyssella sp. | reverse complement strand
CGCGGCGCCGCGGCGGCCGCCTCGGCCAGCATGTGGACGACGGAGGGGAAAACGCGCGGTAGCGGCATTGCGGCTCAGGCCTTCGCGCTGCGCCGCTTCAGCATCTTCTCGGCGAGACGTGGCGCGGTGCCCGGCTTGCTCCACGGGCAGGCGGCGATGCAGATGCCGCAGCCCCACGTGCTGGCGAAATACGGCATGCACTTGTCGAAATCGACGTACCATTTCTCCGCGCCGCGCACCCATTGCTTGGTATCGGCGATCGCGGCCGGCGGGCAGGCATTGGCGCAGACCTGGCACGACGCGCAGAACTCCTCGGCGCCGATGTCGTCGGGGGCGTCGGCAACCAGCGGCAGATCGGTCAGCACGCCGGCGAGGCGGAACGAGGAGCCAAGCCGCCGGTTGATGATCGAGCCGTGCTTGCCGAGCTGCCCGAACCCGGCCGCGATCGCGGCGGGGACCAGCTGCAGCGGCCCGGCGCCCGGGCCGCCATGGCCTTCGGCGTCGTAGCCCTGTCCGCGGATGAAATCGGCCAGCGCCTTGGCCGCGCGCGTTCCGCGATTGTATTGCCGCGCGACCTCGGCGGGCGAGTCGACCGCCGGCGCCTTGGAAAGCGCCGCATGATCCATGGCGACGCCCAGCACCACGACGAACGGCCCATGCGCCTTGGCGCCTTCGAAAACCCAGAGCGGGTCGATCCGCGCGATGCCGACGAGATCGGATTCATGCGCCAGCGCGAATTCCTTCACGCGACGCGTCCAGTTTTCGGGCGTGTCCGTGCGGCGTTCGGGCGCGACCGGCACCGGCTTGACGCGCCGCTCCGGGCCCGAGAACGCCCCGGCGAGCCGCGGATGCGACTCGTATGTGTCGTTGACGTGCTGCTGCACGCGCCCGTGCGCGATGCGATCCGGCCGCGTCCACATCACATAGCGCGGCGGCCGCGGCGTGCGTTCACCGAGGCCGTTGACGGTATTGCCGGAGGTCTCGGGGAAAAGCGTGGAGATTTCCGGCGGCGGCTGCCACACCGGCGTCTTGCGCGTGCTCATCGTCGCAGCCCTCCCTTGCCGCGGCGGCAATTCATGGTGCGGGAAGGCGGCCGCGCACCGTTCGCGCGCGGAAGCCTTCCCGCCGTGATCGTCACTTCTTCTCCGCGTCCGCGGCGACGCGCAGCGAGATGATCTTGTCGGGCTTCGCCGGCGGCTCGCCCTTCGCGATCTTGTCGACGACGTCCATGCCTTCGGTCACTTCGCCCCAGATCGTGTACTGGCCGTCGAGCCATTGCGCGCGGGCGAAGCAGATGAAGAACTGGCTGTCGGCGCTGTCCGGATTCTGGCTGCGCGCGGCGCCGATCGTGCCGCGCTTGAACTCTTCCTTGCTGAACTCGGCCTTGATCTTCTTGCCCGAGCCGCCGGTGCCGGTGCCGGTGGGGTCGCCACCCTGCGCCATGAAGCCGTCGATGACGCGGTGGAACGGCGTGCCGTCATAGAATTTCTGACGCACCAGTTCCTTCACGCGCGCGACGTGGTTGGGCGCGAGATCGGGGCGCAGCTTGATCGTGACGCGGCCGTGGGCCGTTTCCATGTAGAGCATGTTTTCGAGTTCTCCTGTGTCTTGGGCGGTTGCCGCGCCCGCAAGCGCGAGGACGAAGGCGGCGGCGAAGGCGAAGCCGGCGGCAAAGCTCGGCAGACGGCGCATCGGGGTCTCCCTGGTCGGCGGAACGGGCGCTGGTTTGTGGCGGAACGTGCGGCGGCGCGCAAGCGGGGCTCAGATCTTGAACCCGAGCTGCAGCAGCGAGGTGTGCAGGAAAACCGCTCCGAACCCGAACACGATCAGGCCGCCCGCGAGGCCGATGGCGCGTTGCGCGGCGTTGGCGAGGCGTTCGCTGCGGCCGCCGGCCCGGCCCGCCGCGCGCCGGGCATAGATCGCGATGAGGCCGATCGCCGCCACGACGAGAAACGTGCCGAACGACATCACGAACGTCGCCAGCACGCCGATCTCGAAGATGCCCTGCGAGAGCGTGAACAGCAGGACCAGAATCGCGCCGGTGCAGGGCCTGATGCCCGAGGCCAGCGCGACCGGCAGCATCGAGACGAAGCTGGCGTTGGCCGGCGCGGGTGCTGCTTGTTCGTGATGATGGTGCGCATGACCGTGGTGATCGTGATGATGGTGCGCGTGGCCGTGACCGTGCGCGTGCTTGTGATCGTGCGCGTGGCCGGCGGGCGCAAGCACGGGGCCATGATTGTGCGTGCAGCCGCGACCGACGATGCCGCCCCACGCGATCCACAGGCCCACGCCGGCAATCAACGCGTAGCTCGCGGCCTCGACGTAGAGAACGCTGCGCACGGTTTCGGTCTGGCTCATCTTGAACAGCAGCGCGAATGCGCCGACGAACACGATCGCCGACAGCGCCTGGAACAGGCCGATCAGCGCCGACATCGTGATGCCCTGCGTGGCGGCGGCGCGGTTGGCGCCGAAATAGGCCGCGGTCGCCATCTTGCCGTGGCCGGGACCGGCCGCATGCGCGACGCCGTAGAGGAACGAGACCAGCAGGAGGCCGAGCACCGGCGCCAGCGCGCCGTTTTCCTTGTACGCGCGCACCTCCGTAGCCAGCGAGCGCGTCAGCTCGCTCTGCCAGCGGCGTAGCGCCGCATACCAGCGGTCGGCAAGCGTTGCGTCGGCCGCCTTCGATTCGGCCGGGCGCGCATCGGGCGAAGCCGGCGCGGTCGGCGTGCCCCGGCCGAACGGGCTCGTCTGCGCGCCGGCCGCCGCCGCGAAACCGGCCAGCAGGGCGAGGGCAAGCAGCAGCGGCGCGAACAGGCGGCGCATCGCCGGGCGGCCGCCGATCACTTCTTGTCGCAGCGGATCTCGATCCGCCGTGCGTAGGTGGCGCCGAAATAAATCGGCGCTTCCTTGTCTTCCACGACGGCGTATTTGCACGTCTCGGAGCCGGCGCCGGCGAGTTTCACGCCGAGCTGCGGATTCACCTCCACGTCCACGTAATAGCTGTGATCGTAGATGCCGGCGGCGAATTCCACCGCGCGCGGATCGACCGGCTGCGGCAGCGCGGCCACGAACGTGTAGACGACCTTGCCGTCCTTGATGCTCGGCGAGAAATCGCGCGTGGTCTCGATCGTCACCGGCTTGCCGCCGACCTTCACATGCGTGAAATAGCCGAATTCCTTGAGCGCCACGAACGCGTTCGCCTCCAGCTCCTTCACCTCGTCGGGGTCGAACTGCTTGTTCTTGTTCTTGTCGAAATCGGAGATCAGGGCGTTGCTGAAGAAATCGTCGAAGACCCACTCGTGACGGATGCCGGTGATCTTCCCGTCCTCGAACTGCATCGTCGCCGTCGCGCGGATCCAGATGTGCGGGTGCGCCTCGGCGGCGGCGGCGGGCGCGAGCAGCGCCAGCACGAGGAGAAAGCGTTTCAAGGCGCGCAAATGCGTGTCCCCGGTCGGTTTCGGATCCCGCTTATGAACCTAGCCGCGGACTGTGGCAATCCGGGGGCGCGGCCGCCGCGGCAACGCTACCATGCAGACCGCGCCGGCGGTTTCCCGTCGCGGCCCGTGACCGGTGTAGAGAAAGGCGGGAACGGCGTGGATCAGCGCGGCGCATCGCGATGGAAACCTTAAACCAATGGTCGGGCTGGCTGCTGGGCCTCCAGCGCGATGTCTATGGGCTCCTCGGCAGCCGCATCCAGTCGATGAATGACAGTACGGACGCGGCGGTCGGCGCGATCGCGTTCGCGCTCGCGCTGGGGGCCGTCCACGCGATGACGCCCGGTCACGGCAAGGCCGTCATCTTCTCGTATTTCCTCGGCGCGAATGCGCGGCCGCTGAACGGTGTGGCCATGGCCGGAAAGGTCGCCGCCATGCACGTGCTCTCCGCCGTCGCACTCGTCGCCCTGTTCGGATCGGCGGCGAGCATGTTCGGACGTCCGGCCGGCGTCGCGAAATGGCTGCAGATCGGCAGCTACGCGATCATCGTCGTCATCGGCGTCTGGCTGCTGCTGCGGGCGCTTCGCGCGGCCCGCCGCGGCGGTACGGCGGCGGCGCCGCACCGGCACGGCCTCTCGCGCGGGCTGCTGCCGTTCGCGATCGGCCTGCTGCCGTGCCCGATGACGATGCTGATCCTCACCTACGCGCTGGCCAACGCCTCGCTCGCCGCGGGCCTCGTGCTCGTCGGCTTTCTCGGCGTCGGGATCGCGATCACGATCGCGCTGGTGGGATCGCTCGGCATTCTCGTTCGGAGCGGCGCGTTCGCCGTGCTCGATCCGGCGGGCCGCCTCTATTCCCGGCTTCTCGGCGCTTTGGAAATGGCGAGCTGCCTCGAGATCGTCGCGCTCGGCGCCGTGTTCCTGACCGGCGCGCTGGCCTGACACGCTCAATGCGAATGGCGGTGATGCAGGTCGGGAAAGTGCGCGTGCGCGTGAACCAGCCGGGCATGGCGGTGGCGATGCGCGTGCGGCTCGCCGGCCGGATCGTCCGCGGCGTGGTCGTGGCGGTGGTGCGCGTCGTGCACGTGCCGGTGCTCGTGCTCCATCGGCTCATGGACGTGCTCGTGCGCGTGCCGCTCGGCCAGGTGCAGCCACACGCCCGCGCCCATCAGCAGGCCGGCGGCGCCGAGCTGCCACGTCACCGGTTCCGCGAACATGGCCAGCGACATCACCGCGCCGATGAACGGCGCGGTCGAGAAGTAGGCCGCCGTGCGCGCCGTGCCGAGGTGGCGGAGGCCGAGCACGAACAGCGCGATGCTGACGCCGTAGCCGAGAAAACCGACCACCGCGGCACCGGCAATGGCGCCCATCTCCGGCAGCGATGCGCCGAGGCCGAACGCGATTGCGAGATTGATGGTGCCGGCCGCGAGTCCTTTGATCGTCGCGATCTGCACCGGATCTGCGGACGAGAGCTTGCGCGTCAGATTGTTGTCGATGCCCCAGGCGAGGCAGGCGCCGGCGATGGCGAGCGCGCCCCAATCGAAGCCCACCGCGCCGCCGCTCCAGGAGAGCAAGACCGCGCCCGCGAGGATCGCGAGTGCCCCCGCGAGGATGCGGCGGTCCACGTTTTCGCGAAATGCCAGCCACGCGATGGCCATGGTCGCAAGGCCTTCGAGGTTGAGCAGCAGCGAGGCGGTAGAGGCCGTCGTCGCGGCGAGGCCGAGCATCAGCAGCACCGGCCCGGCAACCCCGCCGAACAGGATCACGCCGGCCAGCCAGGGCAGATCGGCGCGCCGGAGCGGCGCCTCGGCCGGCGGCACGCCGAGGCCGCGGCGAACGAGCGCAAAGGCCAGCAGCCCCAGGCCGGATGCCGCGTAAAGAAGGCCAGCCAGCATCCACGGATCGATGCGCCCGATCAGCAGCTTCGCGAAAGGCGTGCTGGCGCCGAACAGCGCCGCCGAGGCGAGGGCGAGCAGCGCGCCCGGCCCGGCGATGTGGAGCGTCCTCATCCGGCGCAGCATGCGCCGGGCGAGGAGCTGCTTCAACTCAGTGATCGTGGCCGGCGTGGTCGGCGGCGCCGAGGCCGAAGTTCCAGTGCAGGTTCACGAAGGCCGAGTGCTGCGAGCGCCGTTCGTCGGGCGGCGTGAGGAACATCGCGTGGTCGTAGTTGTATTGCACGCTGACGCGGGCGAGCCGCGCGAAGCGCCAGACCACGAGCGGGGAGATGCGGTGGCGGTTGCCACGGAACGGGTCGGCGCCGTTGCCGGCGAAGCCGTTCACGCTCTCGCCGCGGCTCGAGGCGTATTCGTAGCGCGCGCCCACGGTCCAGCGGTCGGTGATGTCCCACAGCAGCGCGGCGTGGAGCCCGAGGTCGATCAGGGTCTGCCGTGGCAGCGCGATCGTGCTACCGGCGCCGTCGTCGATCTCCTGCTCGCGCGCGCGGAAATGGCGCTGCGCGAACTCGGCGGTCGCGCGCAGCCGGCCGGCAGCGCCGAGCGGCACGGTGAGCGCTGCGTCCGCGCCCCAGATGATCGTGCGCGCGCCGCTCCTGGTCGCGTTGGGCCCGAACATCGCCGAGGCGCCGAGCTGCAGCGTGTTCCCGCCGCCGAGCGCGAACACGTTCGCGACGCGCGCGAAATAGACGAGGCGCGAGAGGCCGTTGGTTTCGCCCGGGCGGAACGCATAGCCGCCGACCGGGCGCTCGTCGTAGAACTCGCCGCTCGAAAGGAAGCTGGCTTGCGTTTCGCCGGTGGCATTCTGGAAGCCGAGGACGAGCTGGCTCTTCCACGGCGTCGGCAGATCGAGCTTGGCCTGGAAGCCGACGCCGCGATGCCCGTCTTCGCCGAACAGGCGCGAGAGAATGATGGGCTGTGACTGGAAGTCCCATTCGTGCGCATGGACCCCGTTGACGGCGCCGAACGGGGTGAGGAACAGACCGGCCTTCAGGGTCGCGACCTCCCAAAGCTTCTTGCTCTGGAACCACGCCTCTTCCAGCTCGAACTTCGATTCGCCGTCCGGCGTGAGCTGATAGACGACGTTCACGAAGGCGTCGAAATACGGATCGTAGGAGCCCGAGAACGACAGCTCCACCGCGCGCAGTGTGAAGCCGTTGCGGCGCGGATCGTGCCCACCGGCGAACAGCCGCTCGACATTGGCCTGGTTGGTCGTCGTCCAGCCGAAAGCGCCGTCGAGGTCGAGGCCGATGCGGCGGAGCTTCAGTACGCCGTCGCCGACCGGGCTCGACCAGACGACGTCATCTTCGTCGTGGTCGTGCGGCTTGTCGCCGGGGCCATGTGCATGATCGTGGCCGTGATCGTGCTGCTGTTGCGGCGCGGGGCCCGGCGCGGCGGGGCGATGGTCGTGCCCGTGGTCATGCTCGTCCGCCTTGCGCGGCGCGGCGGGCAGGCGCCGGCCCCGCAGCCGCGCCACTTCGCCTTCGAGCGCCTTCACCTTCCTCTCGCGTTCTTCATCGCGGCGCAGCAGGTCCTGAATCGTCTTTTCCATGAGCACCAACCGGTCCCGGTCGGTTTGCGCCAGGGCGGGCCAAGCCGTTCCGGCCAGGAGCAGGGCGGCGAGACCGCCGCGTGCGAGCGTCTTCATCGTCCGAGATTCCCCGTGTCAGGTTTGTACATGTTATAACGTATCAAATTGCGGCCGCGAAAAAGGCGTGGCCCCAGCGCCGGTCGCCCTGCCTTCGCGCGCCGCGCTCAGCGGGCGCCGAGGCAGTCGGCGAGCGCCTTCCCGACGTTGCGCATCATCGTGGCGTAGGCGTCCTTGCCCTCCGGCACCGCGATGCCGCCATCGGTGTCGATCTGGCCGGTGCGCGCCTTGGTGCCCTCGACGGCCGTTCTGACCAGGCTGTCGGGAACCTGCGGCTCGCCGAAAACGCACACGACCTTCTCTTTCAGGATCCGGCTGCGGATCTCGTAGAGCCGGCGCGCGCTCGGCGGCCGCTCGGGCGAAATCGAAATCGAGCCGACCGCGGCCAGGCCGTAGCGCTTCTCGAAATACTGAATCGAGTCGTGCGAGACGATGAAGCGCTTGCCTCTCAGCGGGGCGAGCAGCCGGCGCAGCTCGGCATCCAGCCCCTTCAACCCCGTCACCGTCTTCTCGGCATTTGCCGCATAGGCCCCCGCGTTTGCCTTGTCGATCAGCGACAGATCGCGCGCCACCGCGCGGACGATCGCGACGGCGTTCTCGGGATCGAGCCAGAGGTGTCCGTCGATCTCGCCGTGCGCGTGGCCGTGCTTGTCGCCGTGTCCGTGGTCGCCGTGCTCCTCTTCTTCCCAGACGCCGCCTTCACGCGCCTTGAGCAGTTTCAGCGATTTTTCGCCGTCGAGGCGCAGCACGCGCGCCTTGCCGGCCAGGGCGGCCACCGGCTTCTCGAGGAAGGTTTCGACGCCGGTGCCGGCCCAGACCACGAATTGCGCGGCGTTCAGCGCCTGTGCCTCGGAGGGCTTCAGCGTGTAGCTGTGCGGATCGGCGCTCGTGCGCACCAGGAGCGACGGCGCGCCGATCCCGTCCATGACGGCGGCCACCAGCGAATGCAGCGGCTTGATCGAAACGACGACGCGCGGAGGTTCGGCGGATGCGGCGCCAGCCGCGAGGACGAGCAGGGCGGACAAGGCTGCGATGCGGCGGTTCATGAGGGCCTCGGCAATTTCCGCGTTGTTATAACATAACATTGATGCCGCGAGTCAATGGCGCCGCCCGCGCCGCGATCTCCGTTACTTCACGCGTTTCAAGATGCCGCTGACCGTGCGCTGGGGAGCGCCGTCGCGGATGCGCTGGAACTCCACCTTCATGCCGTCGTCGGTCAGCGTGCGGTGGTACACCTGCATCTCGTAACCGCCGTCGTCGTTGATGATGATGTTGTAGACCGACAGCGTCTTGCCGCTGATGCGCGCCCAGTAATACGGGTCCTTGCCGGAAATCGGATCGATCGGCACCTGCTTGCCGAACATGTCCTGCCGGCTCGCCGCGGAGTAGATGTTGTCGCGCCGCGTCGGCACGAAACGGACCCTGTCGGCCGGCTGCTCCTCGTCCTTGCCGCTCGCCTTGTGGATGACCGTTTTCCACATCACGAGAAAGCCCTTGCCGTCCGGGCT
>CAZUYG010000097.1:0-8541 GCA_964624265.1 uncultured Candidatus Odyssella sp. | reverse complement strand
ACGCCTAGACCCTACGGACCGAAAGGGCCGCGCCTCGCAAGAGACGCGGCCCTTTTTCTTTGCGCGCGCCGGGCCGGACGCGCGCTGCCGTCTCGACAATGTTCGCTTTTTGTACTATCCTCGATCGCGATGACCCGGCTTCGGCCGGATGCGCGCGGCGCAGGCGCGGCGCGCGGCTGTTTGGACAGGTGAACCCGACCGGAGACGATGCGGCACGATCTGCCGCGCGCCGGGAGACGTGCGCGTTCCGGCGCAGAGCGGCGACGTGGCGCTGGCCGCGAAAACCGGCACCCTGCAAAAGTGACGACGTTGCAAAGCGGTAGGAGCCGAAGCGCGCCGTTGGATCGGCGCGGCGGAGCGCACACACCGGCTTTTCCGGGCTTTTCGCGGGAAAACCCGGGCTTTCTGCGGGAAAACCCGGGCTTTCGCGTGCCGAAAATGCCCGGAAAAGCCCGGGAATGCCCGGCAATGCCGGTGTGTTTGCGAAACCGGGCTTTTCGGCGATTCCGTCGGGGCGATTCGGGCGCGGACGCTCTGGCGCGCGGACGCTCTGGCGAGCGGACGCTCAGGCGAGCAGCCGCATGGCGACGAAGCAGAGCGCGCCCAGGCCGGTGACCATCGCCACGTAGGTGACCGCGCCTTCGAGCCAATGGAGGAATCCGCCCATTCAACCCTCCTCGTTTGCGCTGCCGATGGGCCCGGGCCGGTTTGCCGGCCCGAACCGCAACGCATAACGCCGGAGGCGGCGGGAAGTTCCCGCGGTCTTGTGGGTAAATCGCTGCAATGATTGCGAAATCATGAAGCCCGCGGCGCGGCGCGGCGCTCGATTGCATTCGCGGCGAAACAAGGTGAGCATCCGCCATGCCGCGAGCCGCCGCCCGATGACCAAAGCCGATCCGCGCTTCCTTCCCGTGTCCGGCAACGTTCTGCCCCGCTTTGCCGGCATTCCCACCTTCATGCGACTGCCGCACATCGGCGTGGACGACGCGGCGGCGGCCGGCGTCGAGATCGGCCTCGTCGGCGTGCCGTGGGACGGCGGCACCACCAACCGCCCCGGCGCGCGCCACGGCCCGCGCCAGATGCGCGACCAGTCCACGCTGATGCGCAACGTCCACCACGTCACCGGGGCCGAGCCCTTTCGCCTCGCGCAGTGCGCCGACCTCGGCGACACGCCCGTGAACCCGGTCGATCTCGGGGATTCGCTCGCGCGCATCGAGGGCTTCTTCGCGAAGGTGCACGCGGCCGGCATCGTGCCGCTCTCGGCCGGCGGCGATCACCTCGTGACGCTGCCGATCCTGAAGGCGATCGGCCAGGGCCGCCCGCTCGGCCTCGTGCATTTCGACGCGCACACCGACACCTGGGACCGCTACTACGGCGACTACAAATACACGCACGGCACGCCGTTCCGGCGCGCGATCGAGGAGGGCGTGCTCGATCCGAAGCGCACCGTGCAGATCGGCATTCGCGGCTCGCTCTACGCGCCCGACGACAAGGACTGGGGCCTCGCCCAGGGCATCCGCGTGATCGAGATCGAGGAGTTCCAGCGCCTCGGCGTGGACGGCACGATCGCCGAGGCGCGGCGCGTCGCCGGCAGCGGCCCCGTCTATGTGAGCTTCGACGTCGACGGGCTCGACCCGGTCTATGCGCCGGGCACCGGCACGCCCGAGATCGGCGGCTTCACCACGGCGGAGGCGCAGCGGATGATCCGCGGCCTGCGCGGCCTCGACATCGCCGGCGCCGACGTCGTCGAAGTGGCGCCGCCGTTCGATCCGTCGGGCATGACGGCCCTGGTCGGCGCCACGATGATGTGGGAACTCCTCTGCCTCATCGCCGAGCGCATCGGCCGCGCAAAGGGGCGCGCCGCGTCGACCGACCCGTCGTGATCGTCACCCGCTTCGCGCCGAGCCCGACCGGCTTTCTGCATCTCGGGACCGCCCATTCCGCGCTGTTCGCGGAACGCGCGGCACGCGCCGCCGGCGGACGCTTCCTGCTGCGCATCGAAGACATCGACCGCACGCGCTGCCGGCCGGAATTCACCGCCGCGATCTTCGAAGACCTCGCCTGGCTCGGCCTGCGCTGGGAAGAGCCGGTGCGCGTGCAATCCGCGCATTTCGGCGATTACCGCGCCGCGCTCGCCCGGCTCGCCGCGATGGATCTCGTCTATCCGTGCTTCTGCACGCGCGCCGAAATCGTGGCCGAAATCGCGGCCGCCGGCGGCGCGCCGCATCCCGCGGACCCGCACGGCGCGGACGGGCCGCTCTATCCCGGCACGTGCCGGCGGCTCTCGTCCGGCGAGCGCGCGGCGCGGCTCGCGCGCGGCGACGATCATGCGCTCAGGCTCGATTCGGCGAAGGCGATCGCGCAGGCCGGCCCGCTCCGCTGGCACGACCGCGCGCGCGGCCTCCAGGCGGCGCGGCCCGAGCTGCTGGGCGATGCGGTGCTCGCGCGCAAGGACACGCCGACGAGCTATCACCTGGCGGTGACGGTGGACGATCATCTCCAGGGCGTCACGCTGGTGACGCGCGGCGAGGATCTGTTCGCGGCCACGCACCTGCACCGCCTCCTGCAGGCGCTGCTCGGCCTCGCCACGCCGGACTACCATCAGCACCGGCTGCTGACCGGCGCCGACGGCCGCCGCTTCGCGAAGCGCGACCGCGCGCTGACGCTCCGCGCGCTGCGCGACGCGGGTCGCACGCCCGCGGACGTGCGCGCGTTGGCGGGCTTTCCGGATTGAGGCGTGCCGCGGCTAGAACAGCAGCTTCACGAAGCGATCGCCCCAGAAGACGAGGATCGTCACGATCGTCGGCGGCAATGCGGCGGCGAACAGGCCGAGCGCGCCGATGCTCTCGTCTTCGTATTTGTCCTTGAGGATCGAGTAGCCGGCCGGATTGGGCGCGTTGGCGATGACGGTGAGGCCGCCGCCCGTGATCGCGCCGGCGACGAGCGCGTATTTGAAGCCGTCGTCGATCCCCTGCACCAGCGAGCCGAGATAGGTGAGCGCGGCATTGTCGGTGATGGCGGTGAGCGCGGTCGCGCCGAGATAGAGCACCGTGCCGTCGAGCCCCTGCAGCGTCGGCTGCAGCCACCAGCGCTGGAAGCCGCCCAGCGTCACCAGCCCGGCAAGGAAGAAGCCGACCAGCAGCGCCTGGCGCAGGATCAGCGGCCGCTGATAGCGCGCATAGGCCTGCGTGAAGCCGAGGAAGAACAGGAACAGGCCCATGAACACCGCCATGTGGTGATTGAAGATGACGATGCCGGCCAGGAACAGCAGATGAATGAGAACGACGGGCGACGGAACCTTGCCCTCGTCTGCCTGGAACTCGTTCGTTTCCGCCGATTCGCGGAACTGCTTGCGCACGTACCACGTGATCGCGACGGCGTTGATCAGCACCGCGATGGTCGAGCGTATGCCGAATTGCGTGATGACGTCGCCGAAACCCCAGCTCCAGGTGCTTGCCACCATCAGGATCGGCGGGGCGGCATAAGGCGTCAGCGCGCCGCCGATCGACACGTTGACGAACAGCGTGCCGATGATCGCGTATTTCGCGCGCTCGCTGATGTCGCGCGAGAAGAAATGATCGCGCAGCAGCAGCGCCGTCAGCGTCATCGCGGCGGGCTCGGTGATGAACGAGCCGAGCAGCGGGCCGACGCTCATCAGCGTGAAGAAATACGCGGTGCTCCGCCGGACCGGCAGCAGGCGGGCGATGAGGCCCATGAACTGCTCGGCCGCCTTCAGCACCGGCCGGCTCGCCGCCACCACCATGATCACGAACACGAAGGCCGGCTCGGTGAAATTGCGCGAATCGAGATAGTCGACCGCGTCCTTGAGTCCGACCGTGATCGAGACGACGACGAGGAGGATCGCGGCCCAGACGCCGAAGACGCCCTCGACCTCGCCGAGCAGGTGCCAGAGCCCGGCGTGATTGGGCCGCGTGTGCGCGAGATGCTCGAAGAACTTCGTCGAGAAGGTGTGGATGACGGCGATCGCGAACAGCGTCGCCGCGATCACCTCGATGTAGTGCGGAAAGTTCATGAAGTCCCCGTCTGCGCGCCTTCCCGTTCAGCGCCGGAGCGAACACCGCACGCACGAGTCGATCGAAAACGGGCCGGCCCCGATCCGGACCGCGCCCCCCGACGGCACATACAACAGCTGCCCCAGCGCCCTCTCAGCGGAGGCCGGCCGAAGCCCCGCCCCCGGGCGCGACTATGCGTCGGGGCACACGCGAAATAAACCGCAATCTCGCCGCGCGGCGCGGACGCCTAGGCGCCGATGAAGCCGCCCGCGAGCGCCAGGCGGACGAGCTCCACCACGTTGCGGGTCCCGGTCTTGTTCATGATGTTGGCGCGGTGGATGTCGACGGTCCGCACGCTGATGCCGAGGCGCTGCGCGATGGCCTTGCTGGTCAGGCCCTTGCTCACATAGCTCAGGATCTCGCGCTCGCGCTCGGTGAGGCGCCCGAGCGCCGACGCCGCCTTGTCGTCGATGTCGCCGGCCGGGCGCGCCTCGCGCTTGCCCGTCAGCGCGTGCCGCACGGCGCCGATCAGCTCGTGCTCGTCGCACGGCTTCTGCAGGAAATCGGTGGCGCCCGCCTTCATCGCCTTGACCGCGAGGCTGATGTCGCCGTGCCCGGTCACGAAGACGATCGGCTCCTCGCGCCCGCGCTTCTTCAGCTCTTCCTGCAGCTCCATGCCGTTCATGCCCGGCATGCGGATATCGAGAAGGAGGCAGCCCGTGGGAAGCTTGTCGGCCTCGTGCAGATACCCGGCGGCATCGGCGAACTGGCGCGTTTCGTAGCCGTGCATGCCCAGGAGCTGAGCCATGCTGTCGCGCACCGCCGCATCGTCGTCCACGATGTAAACCGCCGTACGTGCCATCGGATCATCCTCCTGCCAATTTCAGAGTGAACACGAAGCGATGACGCCCCTCCTCCCCGTGTTCGTACCAGATGCGGCCGCCCTGCGCCTCCGCCAGGCTGCGGCAAATCGCCAGCCCCAGCCCCATCCCTTCGGTTTTCGTCGTGAAGAACGAATCGAAGATCCGGTCGCGGTCCTCCGCCGGCACGCCCGGGCCATTGTCGGCGATCGAAACGGCCATTTCGCCGCCGCGTCTCGCGCCGTCGATCTCGACCGTGCCACCCGTCACATTATGCTCGGCGATCGACTCGAACGCATTCGTAATTAGATTTACGAGTATCTGCGTAGTCTGCACGCGGTCGGCATTGACGATACAGCCCGTGAGTTCCGGGCCGACCCGCACGGCGACGTCGCTGCCGCGTTTCGCGACGCGGACCAGGGCCGCCGCCTCGCTCACCGCATCCGCGACGTCGAATTCGCTCAGCGAGAACTCGCCGTAGCGCAGGAAATCGTGCAGACGCTTCACGGTTTCCGCCGCGCGCACGCCCTGCCCCTCGGCCTTCAGCAGCGAATCGAGCACCTGCGCCGCCGCGCCGCCGCGCTCGACCTGCGCCTTGCTCACGCGCACGTAGTTGAGGAGCGCCGTAAGCGGCTGATTGAGCTCGTGGGCGAGGCCGGAGGCGATTTCTCCGCCCGTGCTCAGCCGCGCCAGATGGCTGACCTCGTCGCGCAGCTGCTCGCGCGCGGCCTCCTGCTTGCGCAGCTCGTCGACGAGAACGCCGGTGAACAGAACGGTGACGGCGAGGGTCATCATCAGCGCCTGGAGATCGAGCACGGCATCGGCGCCGATCTCGCGGTTGACCGCGCCCACCATCAGCACGACCTGGATCACGAAGCAGGCGACGGCGGCGCCGGTCAAACCGTGGCGCACCGCGATCCACACCGCCGGGACGAACAGCACGTAGAAGAACCGGATCTGGTCTTCGATGCTGACGATCATCATCACCCAGAGGCTCGCCGCGAGCACGACGCCCTGGGCGACGATTTCCGCCGGCCCCACGCTCGGCCGCGTGACGTGCGGCAGGCGCAGCAGCAGCGGCGCCGTGACGGCGATGCCGATGGCGTCGCCGACCCAATAGCGCAGCCAGGCCTCGGCCAAGCGCGGCGCGGGCAGACCGGCCACCGCGAAATAGATGGCGATCACGAGCAGCGCGACGATCGCGGCGCCGATCAGCGCCGCGCCCGCCAGCAGGGCAAAATCGCGCACGGACGGCAGGCTCGCGTCGAAGCGCAGCCGCCGCTGCAAGATCCACAAGATGCCGGCATATCCGGCGACGGCGGCGAGATTCGTCAGGAACGATATGTGCAGCGGCACGGTGGAATAGCGCAGCACGAGATCGGCGACGATGCCGGCGGCCAGCCACAGCGGCGCGAAGGAAAGACCGAAGACGCAGAGCAGCGCGAGCGAGAGGCCGGGCGGCGGGCTCCACGGCGTGATGTTGAAGCCGAGAAAGGGATGAATCGTGCTGGCCCAGTCGAGCAGCAGATAGAGCACGACATAGACGGCGGCCATCGCGAGGCGGCGCCAGCCGGCGGGCCGCAGGCTCCGGCGGACCGCGGCCAGCAGGCCGGAATGTAGTGCGAGGTGTTGCGTGCGCCCGCCCGCCATTCGCCTTCCGTCGCCGTTATGCCGATGTCGCCGCCGGGGGCAGCGCCCATGGCTGCGCGCGCTCGAAAGCGCGGGCCGCGCGCAGCACCAGCGCATCTTCGTCGTGGCGGCCCACGATCTGCAGGCCGACCGGCAGCCCGTCCGCGAGCCCGCACGGCACGCTCGCGGCCGGATTGCGCGACAGATTGAACGGATGGCTGAACGGCGTCCAGTCCACCCAGGCGCTTTCGCCGGGCGGCTCGGGCGCCACTTTCCCGACGCCGAACGCCGTGACCGATACCATCGGCGTGAGCAGCAGATCGTATTTCTGGAAGAAGCGGTTCACGCGCAGGCCCAGTTCGCGGCGCGCCATCTGCGCGCGAATATAGTCGGCGGTGGAATACGCGCCGCCGACGCGGGCCGTTTCGATCAGGCCGGGATCGACGAGGTGGCGCTTTTCGGGCGCGATCCCTTCGACGACGACGTGCGCGGTCGAGAACCAGTGCTTCATGAAGATGTCGTCGGCCGGGCCGAGATCGGGCTCCGCCGCCTCGACGCGCGCGCCGAGGCGCTTGAACAGCTTCGCCGCCGCAGCGGCCTTCTCGGCGACGCCCGGCATCACGCGTTTGCCGCCGAGCGTCGGGCTCCAGGCGATGCGCAGATTGCGGACGCCGCCGTCGAGGCCCTTGGTGAAGTCCTGACCCGGCTCGCGCGGCGCATACCAGTCGCGCCAATCGGGCCGCGACAGAACCGTGAGCATCAGCGCCGCGTCGGCGACCGTGCGCGTCATCGGCCCCACGTTCGCGAGCGTGCCGAACGGCGAGAGCGGCCAGGCCGGCACGCGCCCGAAAGTCTGCTTGAAGCCGAAAATGCCGGTGAACGCCGCCGGAATGCGGATCGAGCCGCCGCCGTCGGTGCCGACATGGAGCGCGCCCATGCCCATCGCGGCGGCCACGGCGGCGCCGCCCGAAGAACCGCCGGGCGTCATCTCCGGATTCCACGGATTGCGCGTGATGCCGGTGAGCGGACTGTCGGTCACGCCCTTCCAGCCGAATTCCGGCGTCGTCGTCTTGCCGAGAACGACGGCGCCCGATTCCTTGAGGCGCGCCGTGACCGGCGCATCGTCGTTCCACGCCTGATTGGGATCGACGGTGAGCGAGCCGCGCAGGGTCGGCCAGCCTTTCGTGAGGATGATGTCCTTGATCGTCGCCGGCACGCCGTCGACGGGCCCGAGCGGCTTCTTTTTCGCCCAGCGCTTCTCGGCCGCGCGCGCCGCCGCCAGCGCTGCCTTTTCGTCGACGAGGACGAACGCGTTGAGCGCCGCATTGTGCTTGGCGATGCGCGCGAGCGCGGCTTTGGCCGCCTCCACCGGCGAAGCCTTGCCGCTCTTGTAGAGGCGAAGCAGTTCGGTGGCCGGCGCGAGCGCGAGATCGGTGGTCATTGATGCAGGCCTTTCACGATGGCGACGTAATCCGGCTCGTCCGGCCCGATGATGCCGTGGCGAACGAGGAAGTCGATGATGACGAGATTGCAGTTGAACTTGAACTGCGCCGTATCGCGGACGATTTTCGCCACGTCTTCCACCGGCATCAGCGTGAACGATTCGAGCTCGCCGTCATGGCACTCCGGCCGGAAGCTCTGCGGCAGTTCGAGATCGTAACAATACAGCACGTCGCGGCGAAGGCCTTCGGGCATGGTGCCCGTATAGGTGATGGCGCCGACGGCCGGAGCCGTTTCGGCCCACGCTGCCGGAATTCCGGCCTCTTCCTCGCATTCCTTGACGAGGCACTGCCGCGCCGTGAGCCCGTAGGCCAGCCCGCCGGCAACGGCATTGTCGAGCATTCCAGGGTAGGTCTGTTTGGTCCGGGACCGTCGCGCGATCCACAGCGAGATCCGGTTTCTCGTGCGGACGTACCCGTTCAGGTGCACGCCGTAGGCGCGAATGCCGAACAGAGCGACCGCTGCGCGCTCGATCGCGAACAGCGCCGGCCCGCCGGGAGCGATGGTCACCGCGTAGGGTTCGCTTCGCCACGGCGTCA
>CAZUYG010000096.1:0-8603 GCA_964624265.1 uncultured Candidatus Odyssella sp. | reverse complement strand
CGATCTGCTTGTCGAGATCGGCCTTCCACATCTGGCGCAGCTCTTCGTTGCCCCAGCGGCGGATGCCGAAGGCGACCGCGAGATCGCTGAATTTCGACTTGGCCGCGCCGAACGTGTCGAGCGCGTGCGGATACCATTTGTCGACGGTCTTCTGCGCCTCGGCGGGTCCGGCCTTGGCGAGATCCTGGTAGCGCGGATTCTGCACGATATCCTTGATGCGGCGCGCGCCGAACGAGGCGTGAAAGCGCTCCTCGTGCACCATCGTCGTCATCTCGCGCGCGAACGGCGCGAAGCTCGAATCCTCGAACGCGCGCAGGTGATACCAGGCGACGTGATCGAGCAGGAAGCAGAAGCCGCAGAGATCGGCCCAGCTGTCGAACGGCACGTTGAACACGTGCAGCGGATGCTCGCCGCGCTTGGCCGTGAGCAGCCGGTCGGCCATCGCCTCGCCCTCCGGGCCGAAGCCCCGCAGCAGCTTGCTGTCGATGAAGCCCTGATGGGCCTCGTCGGCGCAGACCTGCGCCTGCGCGAAGCGGTCCTCCGCGGTCGGCCCCTTGTTGATCCATTCCTGATGCTGCTCGACCGAGGCGAACTCGGTCGAAGCGAGCGCGTAGACGATCTTCAGCAGGGGCTCGCGGTATTCGGCCGGCATCTGCTCGACCGTCTCGATCTTCCGCATGCCCTTGAGTTCGCCCCACATCACGCTGCGGGAAACGGCCATTTTCGGACTCCTCCGATAAGAAAGCCAATCTAACAGGAGCCGGGGAGCCGGGGAGGAAAAGTTTCAGCGCGCTGCGCGCGCATTCGATTCCTCTCCCCGGCTCCCCGGCTCCTGTTCCCTTGCCTTATCTGTTGGCGAGCGCGACGCCGAGGACCGTGAGGGCCATGCCGGCGAGGCCGACAAGGCCGAAGGTCTCGCCGAACAGCGGCCACGCCATCAGCGCGGCCACGGCCGGGGTGAGATAGAAGAGGCTGGCGACCTTGGCCGCCGCGCCGCGCCGGATCAGCCACATCAGCAGCGCCACAGTCATCACCGAAAGAACGAGCGCGAGCCAGGTCACGGCGATCGCGAAATTGGTCGTCCAGGCGACGCGCGTCGTCTCGAAAGCGAGCGCCAAAGCTCCGGTGACGGCCAGCGCCGCCGTGAACTGCACGACGCCGCCGGCGACGAGATCGATGCGCGCGCAGAACCGCTTCTGATAGATCGTGCCGAGCGTGATGCCGGCCAGCGCCGCGAGGCACAGCAGGTAGCCGAAAATGCTGCCCTGCCCCAGCGCGAGCTTTTCGCGCAGCACGAGCACGAGGCCCGCGAGGCCGAGCAGCAGCCCGGCCCACTGGACCGGCTTCACGCGCTCGCCGAGGATCGGCCCCACCAATGTGGCCGTGAGCAGCGGCTGCATGCCGACGATGAGCGCCGAGACGCCGGCCGGCACGCCCTTCTCGATCGCCGCGAACACGCCGCCGAGATAGACGACGTGCATCAGCACGCCGACGACGGCGGAGTGCCCCGCGCCGCGCAAGCCGGGCCACCGCGAACGCAAGGCGAGCGCGAGTGCGAGAAGCAGCGGGATGACGATCAGGAAGCGGACCGCGAGGAACGTCGCCGGCTCCGCCGACGGCATGCCGAGTTTCGCGAAGATGAAGCCCGTGGACCAAAGGACGACGAAAAGGCCCGGGACACCGACCGCGAGCGCGGCGCCGCGCCAGTCCGTGCCGGCTGCGCCGTTCGCGCTCACGCCTGCTTGGCTTGGATGATGCTGCGGCGAATCGCGCGCGTGCGCGTGAAGCGGTCGAACAGCGTCGGGCCGTCGCCCTTGCGGATCGCGCGCTGCATCACCGAGAGGTCTTCGTTGAAGCGGCCGAGCATTTCGAGCACGGCCTCCTTGTTGGTCAGGAACACGTCGCGCCACATCGTGGGATCCGACGCGGCGATGCGCGTGAAGTCGCGGAAGCCGCCGGCCGCGAACTTGATCACGTCGCCCTTGATGTCGGACTCGAGATCCACCGCCGTGTCGACGATCGTGTAGGCGATGAGGTGCGGCAGGTGCGAGGTGATCGCGAGCACGAGATCGTGCCGCTCCGCCTCCATGATTTCGACGTTCATGCCGGCCTGCCGCCAGAGCGCACGCACCGCGCGCACCGCCTTGGCGTCGGTGCCTTCGGGCGGCGTCAGGATGCACCAGCGCTGATGGAACAGCTCGGGGAAACCGGCCTCGGGCCCCGAATGCTCGGTGCCGGCGACCGGATGGCCGGGCACGCAGTGGACGCGCTTCGGCAGCGCCTTGGCCATCGCGTCGCGCGCCATCGTCTTGCACGAGCCGACGTCGGTGACGATCGCGCCGTCCTTGAGATGCGGCGCCATCGCTTCGCACACCGGACCGATCGCGAGCATCGGCACGCACACGACGACGAGATCGGCGCCCTCGACGGCCTTGCCGATATCCGCCTCGGCGCGGTCGATGAAGCCGATCTCGAGCGACTTCGCGCGCACCGCGGGCTTCGCGTCGTGCCCCACGATCTCGCCGGCCGTGCCCTGCTGCTTCAGCGCGCGGCCGAGCGAGGAGCCGATGAGGCCGAGGCCGATCAGCGCCACGCGCTCGAAGCGGACCGGCGCGCCGGTGCTGCGCGGCATGGGATCAGCTTTTCATGAAGTCGGCGAGCGCCGAGACGGTCGCGCGCATCTCGGCCTCGTTGCCGATCGTCACGCGCAGGCAATCCGGCAGGCCGTAGCCCGCCACCTTGCGCAGGATGATGCCGCGCTTCAGCAGGAACTCGTTGGCCGCGTTCGCGTCTTTCCCGTTCGCCTTCGGGAAGCGCACGAGCACGAAATTGCCGACCGACGGCGGCACTTCGAGGCCGAGTTTGCGCGCCTGATCGGAAAACCACGGCAGCCAGTGGTCGTTCATCGTGCGCGCCTGGTCGATGTGCGCCACGTCGGCCAGCGCGGCCACGCCCGCGGCCTGCGCCGGCAGCGTGACGTTGAACGGGCCGCGCGTGCGGTTGATCGCATCGGCGATCGCCGCCGGGCCGTACATCCAGCCGAGCCGCAGGCCGGCGAGTCCGTAGATTTTCGAGAAGGTGCGCGTCATCACGACGTTGCTCGCCTTCTCGGCGAGCTCGACGCCGGCGGTATAGTCGTTGCGCGTCACGTATTCGGCGTAGGCCGCGTCGATGACGAGCAGCACGCGCTCGGGCAGCGCCTTGTGCAGCCGCTCGATCTCGTCCTTCGTGAGGTACGAGCCGGTCGGGTTGTTCGGGTTTGCCTGGAAAACGATGCGCGTGCGGTCGGTGACCTTGGCGATCAGCGCGTCGATGTCCGCGCGCAGGCCTTTTTCCTTCGCCACGACCGGCTTGGCGCCGGCCGCGAGCGTCGCGATCGGATACATCGCGAAGGCGTGCTCGGTGAACAGCACCTCGTCGCCCGGCCCGGCATAGGCCTTGGTCAGCAGCGCGATCAGCTCGTCGGAGCCGTTGCCGCACACGACGCGCTCGCGATCGAGCCCGTGATGCTTCGCGATGGCGCCGCGCAGGTCCGCCGAGGCGCCGTCGGGGTAGCGGTGCAGCTTTTCGGCCATCGCGCGATAGGCGGCGATCGCGCGCGGGCTCGGGCCCAGCGAGCTTTCGTTGGAGGCGAGCTTCATCGGCTCCGCGATCCCCTCGGCCTTGGAATCGCCGGGGACATAGGGAGCGATATCGAGAATTCCGGGACGGGGCTGTGGTCCGCTCATGGGCGCAGGGCGAATTCGACGGCGCGCGGGCCGCTCGGATCGAGGGGTCGGGGATAGGCGCCGAGCCAGACCGCGCCGGCCGCGCCAAGACGGGTATCGTCGGGCCTCACATACTCCGCGTGGGCGAAAAGCGAAAGGGTCTTGGCCCCGATCTCGAAGCAGGCCGTGACCGCGCCGGCCGGGGCCACCACGCCGGCGCTGAGGCTCACGTCGTCGCCGCTGGGATCGACGATGCCGCGGCCGATCGCCAGCGCCTCGGTGAACGGCGCGTCGGGCAGTGCGAAAAACGGCAGCCGGCTCAGCACGAACACCGGCGCGCCCTGCCGCCGCGCTTCGATCAGCGCCGGCAGCCAGGCGGCGCCGCCGAACGGCGTGGGCGCCGGCACCACGGCGAGATCGGCGCCCCCGGCGAGCACGCGGCCCAGCGCCTCCGCCGCGCCGGCCAGGGCCGGACGGTGGCGCGGGGAGAAATGCGCGACCGCCTCCCACTCCACGGCCGGGTCCGCGACGACGCGCAGGCCGCCCTGGCGTTCGTAGGAAGCGGCCATGATCGCGCGCCAGATGCGGAGCACACGGTCTTTCTCGTCGGAATCGGCGATGCGCGCGAGCAGCCGGCGCATGATCTGCGCCTCGCGCGCCGGCCGGTAGATCGGCGCGTCGCCGGCGGCCTTGCCCCGGCCCACCTGGGCCACCAGCGCCCCGCGACGCACCACGAGATCGAGCAGCGCGTCGTCGACGGCGTCGATCGCGCGGCGGAGTTCCTCGAGCGGCGGCGTATTGGGCATGACGGCAATCTAGCGCAGGCGCGGAGCGGCGTCACAGTGCGGCCGCCGCCGCAGTATCGCGCCTTGCCGCTCGTGCGGACGGCGCCATAAGATCATGCCATCGCCGGCGCGGGACGCCGGTTCAAAATGAGGAGGGCACGGACTCATGAAACTCGCGCGTTGGCTCGGTATTGCCGCCCTGGTGGCGGGCACGGCGCTCGGCGGCACGGCCGCGGCACAGCAGAAATTCTTCCGCATCGGCACCGGCGGTACCGCCGGCACCTATTACCCGGTCGGCGGCATCCTCGCGAACGCGATTTCGCAGCCGCCCAATCTCGTGCTGACCGCCGTGGCCTCGAACGGCTCGGTGGCGAACGTCAATTCGATCATGGGCGGCAGCCTCGAATCGGGCTTCAGCCAGGCCGACGTCGCCTTTTGGGCGTTCACCGGCACCGGAATCTGGGAGGGCAAGGGCAAGGCCGCCGATCTCCGCGCGATCGCCAACCTCTATCCGGAAAGCATCCACCTCGTCGCGCGCAAGGGCGCCGGAATCAAATCGGTGGCCGATCTCAAGGGCAAGCGCGTTTCGCTCGACGAGCCCGGCTCGGGCACGCTCGTCGACGCGCGCATCATTCTCGGCGGCTGGGGCTTGAAGGACAGCGACGTGAAGGCCGAATACCTCAAGCCCAACCAGGCCGGCGACAAGATGAAGGACGGCGCGATGGACGCGTTCTTCTTCGTCGGCGGCTTCCCGGCCGGCGCCATCGCCGAGTTGGCCTCGACCGGCGCGGGCATCGAGCTGGTGCCGATCGACGGCGCGAACGCCGCGAAGATCCTCGCGCAGTACAAGTTCTTCGCCAAGGACGCGATCCCGGCCAACACCTACAAGGGCGTGGGCGCGGTCAACACGATCAGCGTCGGCGCGCAGTGGGTGACGTCGGCAAAGGTTCCGGACGACGTCGTCTATCAGGTCGTCAAGGGCATGTGGAGCGACAAGGCACGCGGTGCGCTCGACGCCGGCCACGCCAAGGGCAAGATGATCCGCAAGGAGACGGCGCTGTCGGGCATCGGCATCCCGCTGCATCCCGGCGCGGCGAAGTTCTACAAGGAAGTGGGGCTGCTGAAGTAGCGGCCGCCGCACGCGAAGCGAAAGGGGCCGGATTTCCGGCCCCTTTTTGCTGGGGGCAAGCGCCGATGGCTCTGAAGGCCGCCGACCCGGGCGAGATCCAGAAGCTCGAGGAGGAGTTCGACCCCGAGGTGCGCTTCCGGCCGCAGGGCCACGCGGCGGAATGGATCGTGGGCGCGCTGCTGCTGGCCCTCTCCGCTTTCCATTACTACACGGCCGGCTTCGGATTGCTGCGCGAGCAGACGCATCGCGGCATCCACATGGCCTTCGTGCTCGGCCTGATCTTCCTCGTCTTCTCGGTCACGAAGCGCCACCCCGCGGAGCCGCCGCGCGCCTCGCTGTGGCGGCCCGCCGGCATCGCCTGGCCCGACTGGATTCTCGCCGCCGGCGCCGCCGTTGCCAGCCTCTACGTGCCGTGGATCTTCGAGGATCTCGCGTTCCGCGTCGGCAATCCGCTCGTCGTCGACGTCGTCATGGGCACGATCCTCATCGTCGTGCTGCTCGAGGCGACGCGGCGCAGCGTGGGCTGGCCGCTGCCGATCATCGCGCTCGTGTTCATGGCCTATGCGCATTTCGGGCCGCACATGCCCGGCGTGCTCGCCCATGCCGGCTCGAGCTGGACGCAGATCGTCAACCACCTCTACCTCACGAGCCAGGGCATCTACGGCATCGCGCTCGGCGTCGTCGCCACTTACGTGTTCCACTTCGTGCTGTTCGGCGTGCTGGCGACGCGCATCGGCCTCGGGCGCCTGTTCATCGACCTCGCCTCCTGCGTGGCCGGGCGCTATGCGGGCGGGCCGGCCAAGGTTTCGATCTTCGGCTCCGGCCTGTTCGGCATGATCTCGGGTTCGTCGATCGCCAACACCGTCACGGTGGGCTCGCTGACGATCCCGGCGATGATCCGGCTCGGCTATCCGCGTCATTTCGCGGCGGCAGTCGAATCGACCGCATCGACCGGGGGCCAGATCACGCCGCCGATCATGGGCGCCGCCGCGTTCCTGATGATCGAGTATCTCAACAAGCCGTATCAGCAGATCATCCTCGCCGCGATCGTGCCGGCCGCGATGCACTTCTTCGGCGTGTTCATGCAGGTGCATTTCGAGGCCAAGCGCAGCGGCCTGCGCGGACTCTCCGCGGCGGAGCTGCCGAAGGCGCGCGAGGTGATCCGCCGCGACTGGATCACGCTGTTCCCGCTCGTGCTGCTGCTCGTCGTGCTGTTCTCGGGCGCCAGCCCCTATCTCGCCGCGTTCTACGGAATCACCGGCTGCATCGTCGTCGGCATGGCGCGCCCCGTTCTGGCGGCGCTGTGGACCGTCGCAGCCGCCGCCGTCGTCGAGCTCGGCAATCCCGAGATTCCCTTCTATGCGCTGGTGGCCGGCGCCGCCGCGGTTTCCGCCGTGCCGTACGCGGCGCGGCGCCTGCATTTCGCGCAGCTCATCGAAGGCTTCGTGACCGGCGCCAAATACGCGATTGCGGTCGGCGCCGCGGCGGCCACGGTCGGCATCATCGTCGGCGTCGTCACGCTCACCGGCGTGGGCTTCCGCATCACCGACCTCATCACCTCGTACGCCGGCGATATCGCCGTCTTCGTTCAGCCGCTCTTGCCGGGCGATTTCTTCGGCGTGCCGGCGATCACGCTGTTCTTCACGCTGATCTTGACCGGCGTCGTCTGCATCCTGCTCGGCTGCGGCATCCCGACGACGGCCAACTACATCATCATGGTGACGGTGGCGGCACCGGTGCTCGGCAAGCTCGGCGTCGAGCCGATCGTGGCGCATTTCTTCGTGTTCTATTACGGCGTGCTCGCCGACATCACGCCGCCGGTGGCGCTCGCCGCCTATGCCGGAGCCTCGATGGCCGGCGCCGACCCGTTCCGCACCGGCAACACGGCGTTCCGGCTCGGCCTCGGCAAGGTGATGGTGCCGTTCGTGTTCGTCTATTCCCCGGCGATGCTGATCGTGACCAAGGGCTTCACCTGGTACGATTTCGTCGTGACCACGGCGAGCTGCGCCATCGGCATCATGCTGCTTTCGGCGGCGTTCTCGCGTTACCTCTGGGTTCGCATGCAGCCATGGGAATGCCTGCTCGCCGGCCTCGGCGCGATCGTGATGGTGGCGCCGGGAATCGAATCGACTTTGGCGGGTCTGGCGATCGCGGCGCCGGTGTTGTTGCGGCAGATTATGGCCACCCGCGCCGCAGGCGCGCGCTAACTGCGCTTTCCGGGACATACGTCGACGGCAGCGCGGCACGCCTGTGATCTCGATCACAGCGCTCCGTCACAGCCACCGACGCCGGGGTCTGATACATCAGCGCGCCATGGGACAGGGCCGCTCCGCGGCCCGCACATCGACAGGGGCATTACCATGGCACTCATGAAAGGTACGTTCTGGAACGACGTGATCGACGGGACGAGCGACGCCGACGCGATCCTCGGCGACGCGGGCAACGACACGCTCTCCGGACGCGGCGGCGACGACATTATCGACGGCGAGAGCGGCAACGACACCATCTTCGGCGGCGACGGCAACGACACGCTTTCGGGCGGCAGCGGCGACGACGTCATTCACGGTGGGGACGGCAACGACAGCATCCAGGACGACCCCGCCTTCATCTATCCCGCCCAGGCCGGCAACGATCAGATTTACGGCGGCAACGGCGACGACAGGATCTGGGCCTTCTATGGCGTAGACACGGTGAGCGGCGGCGCCGGCAACGACCATATCGAAGTCATGGGCGGCTCGTTCCGCTTCGACCGCATCGACGGCGGCAGCGGCAACGACGAGATCCTCGTGATCGGCGGCGGCAAAATCATCGCCGGCGGCGGATCGGGCAACGACGTTTTCAGCGGCCGGATCGACGGCGACGTGATCCTGATCGGCGGCGCGGGCAGCGACACCTTCGCGCTGACCGGCAGCGACGTGGATGGATTCGATCGCGTCGCCGAGATTCACGGCGGCGAAATGGTCGTGGTTACGAGCGAAGCCT
>CAZUYG010000095.1:0-8616 GCA_964624265.1 uncultured Candidatus Odyssella sp. | reverse complement strand
GGCGCCGTGTGCCGGACTGCGTTTGACCGTCGCGGCTGCGTCCGTCATCGCCGCTCCGCCTCCGGCGCCGGCTCGCGCAGGGTCTCGAGACCGTCCGAGCCAAAGCCGAGCTGGGACCCCATCGCGGCACCCGGCGGCCGCAAGATCGGCGTGCCGCCTGCCCCCGCCAGCTCCTCGACCAGCGCCTGCACCGTGACCGGCCCGGTGGATCCGCCGAGCTTGCGCGCGATCGCCGTGCGCAGCTCCTGCGCCTTCGTTCTTGCCTGCGAGATCTCGCTGCCCGGCATCAGCACGGCGATCGTGAGGCCCGACCGTTCGAGATTGAACGCGAGGTCGGAATCGCCGAGATTCTCGCGCACGGCGGCCAGCAGCGCCCCCGGCAGGCGCATGCGCAGAGTCGGCGGCAGCTGGACGTTCACCGCGATCGAGAGGCGGATGGCGCTCAATGCGAATCGCGACCGCCGCGCCAGCGCGAGGAGGAACTTCGTCTGCTGGGCGTATTCTTCCGCGGCCGGCAGGGCCTGCGCGTGCGCGGCGCCCTCTTTGGCCTCGACCAGGGGTTCGCAATCGATCTTGAGCCGCGCCACGTTCGAGGCGAGCTTTTTCAGGATCGCGATGCGAAACTTGTCCATCACGATCTGAGTCTGCGCCATCGGCGTGTTCGGCAGCACGACGACGTATTGCCAGTTCCCGGACTTGAATTCGAACGCAAGATCGGTCGTGCGGAGCACCTGGACGCAGGCGTCGCGCACCAGGCCCGGCAGCGACTGGCGCTGCTCTTCGCTGAGGTCGTCGGGGTTCTCGATGCTGGCCCGCATGATCGAGACCGGGAAGCCGATGCGTTTGCCGAGCGCCGCCAGGAACGCCGCCTGACGCGCATAGAACGTGTCGGAAAGCAGCATCGAATCGGTCGAAAGGATGCTCTGCTGCGCGGCGGTATCGAAGCGGCGCGCATTGCCCAGCGCCGTGCTGAGCAGCTCGCACACGACCTTGAAGTTCTCGACGGTGGTGAGGTTGAGGTCGGAAAAGCGCAGACGCTCGATCTTGAGCATGCCGACGACCTCGCCGCCGTCGCCCTGGAACAGCGGTCCGGCCAGAACGCCCTGGCGGGCGAGCACCCGCTCGTCGACCGTATCCGCGGCGGAAACGTAGCGCTGGCCCACGACGACGGTCTGGAACAGCGGATTGTCGGGCCAGATCGTGGTTTCGTAGGTGTCTTCCGCCGTCCATCCCCGCTTCAGGCGCAACGCCAGCGCGCCGCCTTCGACCGTGTAAAGCGAGAACTTGTCCGGGCCGAGGACGACCGAAACGAGATTGACCGCGCCGGCCATCACCTCGTTGACGGAGAGATTCTGCAGCGTCTTGGCGGCCCGGTAGATGCTGACGACCGTGCGCAGTTCCGAGGCGACGCTGATTTCGAGCTTTTCGTGCGCCGCCTTGAGCTCCTGGTAGGCCACCGCGATGCCGTGCTCGCGCTTCTTCGAGTCCTCGATCTGGTGCTCGAGATCGATTTCGCGCCGGGCGTGGCGGTTGCGCAGCTCGCCGAGCACGACGGCGCTGACCAGCCACAGCAGCGGCCGCGCGCCGAGATGCAGGACGTGCTCGTAGAAGTCGGTGTCGATCGACTGAACCGGGAGCTTCCCGGACAGCAGGACGATCGAGCCGGCGGCCGCGGCGAAAACGCCCTCGTTGGTTCCGTACTGCACGCTGACCAGGGCCACGAGCAGCCAGAACGGATGGGGCTCGAGCGCCCAGAAGCGATTGCCGCTGAAGTACAGATGGTCGAGCAGGAGCGCGATGCCGAGGAACAGCGCTGTTTCGACGATCGCCGAAAGCCTGATTCCGAGCACCGATTTCCGCACCAGCGCTTCGCCCGACATGAGCAGGCCCGTGCGCTTGGGCGGCGCGATCCGGGGCATGTCCGGCGCGGCTCCGCCCTTCCGGGCCCAGCGCATCAGGTGGTTGAGGCGGTCGGCCATCGCTATCGATCCTGCCCGCCGAGTCCGAGCCGGTCCGCGCTCGGTCCCCGCAGCGCGCGGGCGCGATCGTAGCGGCCCATGTCGACCAGGACGTCGTAGAACTCGTCGCGCAGCCCGCGGTCGCGGGGAAACCGGCGCAGCAGCGCTTCGTACGCCGCGACCGATTCGTCGAATCGCGCGAGCCGGTAGAGTCCCTTGGCGCGGAGCTTCAGATCGTCGAGGGCCGGATTGTCGAGCTTCGAGATTTTCGCGAGGGCACGCTGGAAATGCGGCGTCGCCCGCTGCCAGTCCGGAAACTGGATGATGACTTCCCCGAGCATGAAATCGACGCGATAGTCGTCGCCGCCGCTGGCCACGAACGCTTCGAGATAGCGCCGCGCGGAGCCGGCATCCGGTTCGTTGCGCCACATGGACATCTGGCCGAGCCGTTTCAGAGCATCGAGATTTTTGGGGTCCTCCTTCAGGATACGCAAGTAGGCAGGGCGCGCGAGATCGAACATGCTTTCGCCGAACGCGACCCCGGCGAGGGCGAGAATCTTGGTCCGGTCCGTCGCGTCCTTCAGTTCCCGCTCCAGCAGCGCGCGAAGCTGCTTCTTGTCGCGCACGCCGCCGAGCGCCGCGGCGTAGAGTTCGACGAACTCGCGCTTGCCTTCGCGCACGAGCGCCTCGAGCGGCGGCAGCACGGCGTCGTAAGCCTTGATCGAGAGCAGATCCCAGACGAGCGCGATTTTTTCGGGCTGCGGAACGTTCTCGTCGGCGAGCTGACGGGCGATGTACGCGCGAACGTCCTCCACCCGCAGGCGCCCGGCCTTGACGGCCGCGACGAGCGCGACGCCGTAGATCGAGCGCGCGTCGGCGCTCTCCTTCAGCATGGGCTCGACGATCTTGATCGCACCGTCCGCGTCGCCGCCGAGCGCCAGCGCCCGCGCATACCGAATTTTCAGCTCGGCCGTGGGCGCATCGCCGAGCAGCCGGCGCGCGAGCTCCGCCGCATAGGGATAGACTTCGTGATCCATGGCCGCGAAATACACGGTCGTCATGAGCTGGACCGGCATCTGCCCGGGGGCCCCGGCCAGCGGTTCGGTCCACGCGAAATCCCAATCCCTTCCGGCGGGACGAACCTTCGCATCGAGCAGGCTGCGCGCGGCACGCAAGGGCCGTCCGGCGGCACCGCCCTTGCCCGCCTTGTCGAAATAGGCGAGGCCTTCGGCCGCCAGCCCGAGACGCAGGTAGAGGCCGGCCAGATCGACGGCGAGGTACTCCGGGATTTCGGCGTCGCCGGTGAGCGAAGCCAGAAGGCGCCGCGCAGGCTCGGTCTCGTCGAGCCGAGCGTAAACGGTGGCGAGCGCGATCCGCTCGCTGCCCGACAGAGATTCGCGCCGCCCGGCCTCATCGGCAAGGCGCTTCGCGCCGGCGCGGTCGCCGAGCACCAGCGCGATTTCCGCCGCGGTGATCGGAAACGCTTCGCGGAACTCGGGCGTGATCCGGGCGGCGATCGCTCTCAGCAGCGCCTGATCGGCGCGCGAGATTCCCTCCCGCGCCATCAGCTCGATCGTGCTCTGCCACAGCGCGGCGAACTCGATGCGGTCGAAGGCGCTCTTGGCCGTCTCCCATTTTCCCGTCGCGAGCGCCGCGGCGACCAGGAAGTTGCGATCCGGCGGCGCGAGCTTGCCGGCGGCATCGAGCGCCTCGAGGCGCTGCAGGGCGCTGGCCGCCCGGCCCTGGCTGATCTCGAGCGCGACGAGAACGCGGGCGAATTCGATATCGTCGCGCGCGCGGCCGGCGAAAGGTTCGAGCACCTGGAGCGCGAGGGCCGGCCGTTCGCGGCGCACGAAAAGCTCGGCGAACGTCATGGCCGTCTTGGCGTCGGCAACCCGCTTGATGCTTTCCTGCGCCGCGGCCAGCGCCTTGTCGGGCCGCGCGGCGTCGAGCTCGAGGTTCACGCGCAGCTCGTCGGCGGTGATGCGCACGGCCCGGGGATGCCGTTCGACGAGGAGCGCGAGCGTCCGGAGCGCGCCGTCGCGGTCGCCGCGCGACGCCTTCACCGTCGCGACGGTCATGTAGTCCTCGGCCGCGGCGATGTTTTGCATGACCAGCCGGTCGAGCATCGCGATCCACTGGTCGTACAGGCCCGCGGCGCGGTAGGCCCGCACGAGCTCGATCCGCTGTTCGGGCGACGGCGCCAGTTCCTCGAGCCGCTCGAGGCTGAGCCGGTATTGGGCGACGCGGCCGACGTCGCGATAGAGATGCGACAGGATGCGCAGCGCCGTTGCATCTTCCGCATTCGCCGACATGTAGCGCTCGATCAGCGCGATCGCGCGGTCCACGTCGCCGAGGCGCATGTAGGTCTGCATCGCGTAGTGGACGTTCGTCGCCGACACCTCGCCGTCGCGCATCTCGAATTCGAGAATCTTCCGAGCCTCGTCGAGGCGGCCGCTGCGGTAATACATCGTCGCGAGTTCGCCGCCGCGCGGCACGAGATACACGCCCACGGCCATCCCGCCCGCCACCAGGGCCAGAGTCGCGAGATAATAGTTCGGCTTCATTGCGTGTCGGCGAGGCGCCGCACGGCGACGTCGACGCCGTGCACGCCGTCCACGGGCAGCGTGAATTCGAGCCGTCCGTCCGGGCCGGCGGCCGCCATGATCTGATGTTTGCGGGTACCGTCATCGACCTCGACAGCGAAGCGGCCGCCCGCCGGCACCTTCCAGGCGAACTCGCCCTTGCCGAAGCCCTGCGCATGGAAGGCAAAGCCTGCTTCCTTCCGATCGAGTCCCTTGATCGGCCAGCGCGCCGAGATCAGGTAGGGCACCGGCGCGTCGGGATCGCGGTCGGGCCGCGCGTGATCCTTCAGCGCGACGACCGCCTGCGCGGCTTCGGGATCGAGCGCGACGTAGAGGCTGCCCTGGTGATGGCGCTGGCCGACGACGCCCTCCGAACGCGCGAAGTCGACGCTCTTGAGGCTCGCGCGGTCGAAGCGCACGGTCTGGAGTTCGCCGCGGTTCTCGATGCGCCACCGTTCGTCGCCGAGCGCCACGATGCGGCCCGAGTAGAAGCCCTCCGCGATGGCGGCATAGTGGCTCGTCGTGATCGGCGCGATGTCTTGCGCGCGCACGTAGTCGAGTACGAACCGCAGCGAGTTGAGGCTGTCTTCGCGCTCGACGATGTAATAGTGGTAGTAGACGTTGATCGGCTTCACGCGGATCGGAGTCGCGCCGTTGGCGAGCGTTTCGACGAGATTGCGGTACGCATAAAACCGGGCGCGCCAGTTATCGGTGTAGATGTTTTCGTTGCTGCCCGAGCTGTAGATCTGCCAGTAGCGTCCGACGCGGAGGCCGACCGGCGAGAGCTGCGCATAGCTGCGGTAAACGCCGTCCATGCGCGGGTCGCCGCCGTTGATGTTGCGCACGCCGGCCGCCGCGGTGAGCTCCAGGACGCGCTCGAACGGGGACGTGTCGCCCGACCATTGCATGATGGCGACCTTCTTCCCAGGCGGCAGCAGTTCCTGCAGCCGCTGGATTGAGCCGGCGATCTCCAGGTTGAGATCGAAGGGGCGAACCGCGTAGCTGCGCGGCCGTTGATACTGCTTGTTGATATCGTCGTCGGCCGGCGGCAGCGCGGGCCCCTCGCCCGGCGCGCCGGGTTTCCACACCGAGTCGCGCTGGCTGTGGCCGGGCCGCGGCGGATAGAGCTTGAGGAACGGCTCTTCGCGCCGCGGATCGGGGTTGCGGAAGAAGCCCCAGGCGAAAGGATGGCTATGCGTGTGCGAGCCGGCTTCGACGTGGGGCAGTTCGAAGATCCGCCGTGCCAGCTTGCGCGCCGACTCGTCGCCGTACCAGGTGACGTCCAGATCGCCGGTGATCGGCCCGACCGTGACCGGGAGATCGGGAAATTTCAGCAGGATCTGTTCGTAGTGGACCTGTGCGGAGGTCGCCTGTTTGCCGCGATAGGCCTCGGCGCCGCTCACATTGTGCCAGCCATCGCCGTCGATGTGGCTGTAGTAGATGTGGCGCCCCGCCAGCGTCGTGGTATCGAGCTTCGGGATACGGTCGGTATCGAACGCGATGCGGAAAAACTCGAACGGATTGATATACCAGCTCCATTCGTCGACCGGGGGCGCGCCGGAATAATCTTCGCCGGCGTAGCCGCCATTGGGGCTGGTCACGATCAGCTGATCGGTTTCGTTGCGACCCACGCGGCGAACCGCAAGGTGCGAGCGCGCCTTGCCCGGAATCAGGCTTAGCCGATGGTAGGGCGCGAGAATCGGCGGGATGTTGCGTTCGAAGCCGACCATCCCCGGGTCCGGATCGACCAGCCGCGAGGCATAGGTGAGCTGCACCCATTCCCGCTCCCATCGCAGGCCGAGGCGCCCGATCACCCGGTCGAAAAGGCTGCGCGCGGCAATGCCGTCGAGCTGGCTGGGATCGACGCCGGTGTGATCGAGAATCACCAGCTTCTTGCCGCGCTCCATCTGCGCGTCGAGCCAGGCGAGATAGGATTGCGAATCCGCGAAGGCGCTGTTGGAAAACCACGTGACGATGCCGAGCGCTTCGCGCATCAGATCGTCGCCGGGCAATCCCTTCTGAACGTCGTGCGGAACCATCACGATGCCGAGGTGATTGAGCGGCATCTCGGCGAGCCGGTGCAGGCGCGAGCGGCGCAGCGTGCCTTCGTCGGCGCTGTTGAACAGGCCCACGACGATGCGCCTGACCGGCTCCTCGCCCGCGGCGGACAGAGCCGTCAGCAGCGGGCCGGCGGCCGCCAGCAGCACGAGCAACGCGCGGCGCCAGAGCGTCACCGGGCCGGCTCCTTCAGGACGCGGTCGAGGTCCTTCACCGACACGTAGGGAATGAAGCCGTTCTTGCGCTGCTCGGCGTAGATTCGCGCGATGCCGGCGGCGTCGGCCGGCGGCCAGTAGTCGAGCGTGTAGATCTTGAGCGCCGGCCTCCGCGCCTTGGCCTCCTTCAGCCATTTCACCTGCTGCTGGTAGGTCTTGGCGTCCGCGAGGCGGTAGGTCTTCTTCTCGAAATCGATTTCGGTGAAGACCGACTCGCCGAGCACGGCATCGATTTGCCCTTCGACGGCCGGGAGGATTTCGTACGACCGGTTGAGCATGATGTACATGCGCGGATAGTGCCGGCGCACCGCCTTGACGAGATTGGCCGCCGCCTCGGTCATGCCCTTGAACTTGACCGGATCGCGGCGCTCGAGTTCGCCGGGATTGTCGAGCGTGTCGATGAAGATTCCCTGGAAGCCCTTGTGTAGCAGCCGCGGGACGAGTTCCTCGATCACGCGCCGCGACCAGCGCGTGTCGCGCACGTCGATGTAGCGGCTGTCCGGCCAGTTCGGATTCTTCTCGTACAGAATCCCCTCCGCTTCGACCGCCTTGTAGTAGTCGCGATAGTTCTCCACCTCGCCGAGGCTGATGTAGCCGATGACGGTCTTCTTCTGCTCGAGCAGCGGGCGGATCGGCGGGTGATGCACGCTGTCGAGGACGACGAGGCCGTAGTCGCGGAATTCGGCGACGCCCGGCTTCTCGGAATAGACGACAACCCAACGCTCTTCGGCCGCCGAGGCCGCGCCGGCGATGCCCGCCGCCACGGCGAGCGCTGCAGCCAGGAACAGACCCATGCGCATCGCTGCGCTCCTCTTTCGCTCCCGAGGCTCGCTGGACTGCTAGGCCGAAAGGGCGCGAACGCCCTTCGCGGATTGTAGCCAGCCCAGAAGCGAGTCCAATCCCTCCTCTAAGCCCACCTTTGCGGCAAAGCCGAGGCTTTCGCGGATGAGCCGCACGTCGCCCACCGAGTGGCGGACGTCGCCCTGGCGCGGCGGGCCGTGCCGCACATCGGCTTTGCGTCCGACGACGCGCTCCAGCGCCGCGACGAGGCGCAGCAGCGTCACCGCCTCGCCGCGCGCCACGTTGAAGACACGCGCCGCCGCGTTTTGCCGCTCCATGGCAAGCAGCAGTGCGGCCACGATGTCGCCCACATAGACGAAATCGCGCGATTGCCCGCCGTCGCCGAAGATCTTCAGCGGCCGGCCCGCGAGCAGCCGTTCCGCGAAAATCGAAATCACGCCCGAATACGGCGAGGCCGGGTCCTGCCGCGGCCCGAAGACGTTGAAGAAGCGCAGCCCCGTGCTCGGCAGCCCGCGCACGGCGAAGGCGGCGTGCGCCTGCAACTCGCTGGCGGCCTTGTCGGCGCCGTAGGGCGATTGCGGCCGCAGCGGGCCCGTCTCGCGCAGCGGCAGATCGGGATCGTCGCCGTAGACCGCCGCGGACGATGCGTACACCACGGGAACACCGCCTGCGTCGTGCGCGGCCTCGAGCACGTTGATCGTCCCGCCGAGATTCACCCGGTGCGTCGGCCACCACGCCTCGACGGACTTCGGCACCGAGGCGATGGCGGCGAGATGGAAGCAGCCGTTCGTGCCGTCCATCGCGCGGCGGACGGTGGCGCCGTCGGGGGCGGGGCCGACGGGCACGGCGGGCAGCGTATCGAGGACGGTACGCAGACGGGCACGTTCACCTTCCGCCGACGTGAACAGGCGGCGGTTCTCAATCGTGATGGCGACCTGCGCCGCCAGCGTCGAGACGAGCTGTTCATCGCGTTCGTCGAGGTCGGCATCATAAATCGAA
>CAZUYG010000094.1:0-8625 GCA_964624265.1 uncultured Candidatus Odyssella sp. | reverse complement strand
ACAACGACGAACTGCGCCGCGCCTATCTGGCCGCGTGATCCAGCCTGCGACCGTCGGGATAGGTATGACTCCCGCCAACGGTCTGTTCGCTCGCAGCGGCAAGCGTGCTCGAATCACAAGTTCTTTACGCTTGTCGCCATTCCGATTGAGAGTTGGAATCACGCGGCTTTGCCATCCTCAATAGGAGACCGTTAGAGCGGTTCCTTGCGATCCGCCATGCAAGACGCGAAATCATTCGCTGCTCGCCGCAGAAAATTCCCTGCAACGTCCGCGAAATTCCCTGTTCCACTAAGTAGGGAATTCGCTCGAGAAGTCCCAAAATATGCGGCTCGCTTCCACTGTGCCGGGTTGATTCTTCATCGTAAACGCGAAAATTCCCTGCAGAATCCCTGTTTATCAGGGAATTTGCCCCGGAGCAGAGTTCGATACTGACTGCGCACACCGCCAGCCAGTCGCCCCATCGAACCAGAGATCCGGCACAGCGCACATTTTCGCGCGATCTTGCCGCATTTCAGTGAGGGGAAGCGCGCGATGGCGGCTCATCTTGCGCATATCGAAATTGACGAAATCCCAAAAGCTCCGGGCTGGTCGCACACGATATCGCGGTAATTCCAGTGTCGGGTTCTCTTGCGTTAGGGCACTGGCCTTTTCTACCGGCTGCGAATTCCGGCAGAATCGCCGCGTATCTTGTTGTTTAGGGTGTCGACGTCGCTTGGTGGCGCGTCGCCGCGCCACGCGACGTGGCCGTCCGGCCGAACCAAAACGAGTTTGCGTTCGTAGATCTCCGCCACCACCGAATCGGCAATGTCATGAACGGCCAGCGGCACGCCGCGCCGTCTTGAGGCGGCAGCCAGCGCATCGCCGTCGACGGCTCCATCAAAGCGCAGCAAGGTGAACGCGTCGCCGAACAGGTCGAGCGTCGATCGTCCCGATGCCAGCCACGCATGCGGCGCGCGATGGCCTGGGCGCGCGGTTGGCTCATAATGCCGGGAATCGCGCGCAGGCCGCGGCGTTCCGTCGGGGCATACGGTCGGCGACGTATCGTAGGCGTAGCCCAGCACCGTGCCTTCCTGGACGTACTCGCGGTCGAAGTCGCTTCCCAGAATGAAAGCGCGCGCCTCGGCCCGGAGAGCTTCGCCGGCCGGCGTATCGGCCGCGATTTCGGGACCGACCGGCACCTTGCGCAGTTTTGCGAAATTCGATGTTGCCTGGGAAACGTTGTCGAGCGCGACCGGGCGGCGCTCGCTTTCATAAGTGTCCAGCAAGGACTCGCCGGCCCAGCCGGCGACTGCGGCCGAAAGCTTCCAGCTTAGGTCGACGGCGTCGCCGAGCCCGGTGTTCATGCCGAGGCCGCCGGTCGGCGACATGACGTGAACCGCATCCCCGGCAAGGAAAACGCGGCCGCGCCGATAGCGGTCGGCAACGAGTTGCCGGCGCAGCCACGGCAACACAGAAACGATCTCGAACGCAAAGTCGCGTCCTATGGCGCGGCGCACGCTCGCCGCCGAATCGTGACGCGCCGGATCGGTGTCGTGCGGGAGGCCGATCAAAGACAGGCGCCACAACCGCCGTCCGTCGACCGCAACCAGGTTGCCCCATAAGCCCTCGGGCCCATACAGCCAATTGACCCAAGAGTCGCCCTTGTCGTGCACTGTGCGCAGCGATTCCGAGACGAAGAAGATGTTGAGATTGAAACTCAGCGCTGGCGAGCCGCTCATCGCGATGCCCAGTGCCTGACGAACCGTGCTTTCGGCGCCGTCGCAGCCGACGAGGTAGTCGGCGCCAATCGTCGTCTCCCGTCCGCTCTCCATGTCGCGCAGCACCGCGCTCACGCCGGCGCCGGTTTCGCTGAAGCGCTCCAACCTGGTCCGATAGCGCAATTCGACGCCGGGCAGGGCGCGCGCCCGCGCAATCAGCATGGGGTCGAACAGCATCTGCGAGCAGCGGCGGCTCCCCTCCGGGGTGTAGGGCAGCCCACCGCGGTCCTGGTAAGACGGATATTCGAAGCGCGCCAGCTCGTGGCCGGTCATCGCGGTCACGAACAACACGTTGTTGCGGTAGTCCTCCGGCCAGCCGACCGCCTTCACCTGCTCGGCCACGCCCCACCGGCGGCAAAACTCCATGCTGCGGGCGTTGATCATGTTCATCTTCGGAATGCTGATGCTGCCGTCGCGCTGTTCCACGAGGAGACAACGGACACCCCGCAGGCCCAGCTCAACCGCCAAGCCGAGACCGACCGGTCCCCCGCCGACGATGACGACGGAGACTTTCCCGTCGATCGACGAGCGCGTCTGCACTGGCAATCTCCTAAGGATGTCGCTGACGCGACCGGCGATTCGATAGCAAGCGAAGATTTACGGATCAATGCGAGAGCGCATGATCTCTACCGCGCGAAAAAGCGCAACGGTCGAGATAGCATCAGGGGTGATGCATTGCGACAATCCCCGACGATTCGCGCCTTGCAGCAGAAATGATCAAACGCGACTCTTGATTGCACGCGGGCCAATTTTCTCAATGTTTGCCCCGAACGCCTCTTACCGCGCGCGGGCCGGTTCTCAAAGGCGGCGTGGAACCCGCGCACAGCCCGATCAGAAGGCGTTTGAGTAGAGCGATCTCGGCGCGCGGCTGAAGGCTCTGGCGCCAAAACATGTTGCGAAACGCCAACCCCCGCAGCGTGCCGATCGCGATATTGCGCGCGGCGCGCGCCTCGGGCAATGAAACGCCATAGGGCGCAAACATGCGATGCCACTGCCGCTCGCGCACCCGTTCGTATCGCTCCATACGGGCGACCACGGCCCTGTGCAAACCTGGCCGGTCCGGCGTGCCGGGCCAGATCTGAACCGCGGCGCGAAAGGCATCGCCGCGGAACACGTTCCAGGTTTCGTCGATGTAGCGCGAGATGCGTTCGGAGACTGGGTGGTCGGCATCGACGACGCCGCGCGTCTTGAGCTCCATGCGCGTGCCGACCTGGAGCATGACCTCTGTGAACAACTCCGTGCGGTTTCGGAAGTGATGCGCGAGCGCACCGCGCGAGACGCCGGCCATGCGCGCAATGGCGCTGGCGCTCGCGCGCGCATAACCGCGGGAATTGACGCATTCCAGCGCCGCCTCGACGAGCTTGCGGCGGGTGGCTGCGCTCCGCTCGTCTTGCCGTCGCGACGGACGGCGCCGCCCACGGGAATCATCTCGATCATGTGGCATGATACTAACTTAATGAAAAACAAAGGATAATACCATCCTTTTTGACGGAAACCCACGCGCCGCGCATGTTTCGCGCATAACAGACGCCGTGCCCTGTCCATGGCGGCAAAGGGAGGAAGCGAGATGACTGTGCCATTCAAGCTGATTCTGTCCGCGGCCGCGCTGATGGCGGCCACCTTGACCGGCCCCGGCGTTTCCAACGCGGCCGACATCAAACTCAAATTTGCGACCTTCGGCTCGGCCGAAAGCCCGATCCAGAAATGCGCCTATCGCTCGGTACTCGAAGACATCGAAAAGGCCTCGGCCGGCAAGATCGAGTTCGAAACCTATTTCGGCGGCCAGTTCGGCCGCGCGGGTCGGCAATACGATCAGCTCGTGCGCGGCATCATGGATATGTCGGCCGACATCCTCACCTACAAGCCGGGCGCGTTTCCGCTCTCGGACCTGATGACGCTGCCAATGATGTTCAGCGATCCCGAGAAGGCATCGCGCGCGCTGATGCGGGTCTATCCCACGCTGCTCAAGGAGGAGCTGAGCGAGGTCCACATCATGTGGCTGGCGATGACGTCGCCCTATGTGTTCCATCTGCGCGAGCCGATCGCGTCGCTCGCCGACCTCAAGGGAAAGCGCGTGCGCGTCTCGGGCCGCGCGCTCATCGACGCGCTGGCGCTGATCGGCATCGACGGCGTAGCGCTGCCGGTCACGCAGCAATACGAGAATTTGCAGAAGGGCGTGATCGCTGGAACGCTCGGCACCTGGACGACGGTGGCCGCCTTCAAATTGCAGGAAGTGACCACCTATCACTACGAGATCGATTTCGCCGGCTCCGTCGTGTTCTTCGCGATGAGCAAGAAGGCCTATGAGGGCCTGCCGCCGGACATGAAGAAGGTGATCGACGGCGTCTCGACCGGCGATATCGCCGCGCGCGCGTCGGGCTGCTTCTTGAAGGGCGACGCCACCGGCATCGCATTGGCGAAGAAGGCGGGCAGCAAGATCGCGCGCGCTTCGGCCGAAACCCGCGCGCAGCTCGAGAAGCAGCTCGAGCCGGTGATCGAGAAGTATCTCAAGGAAGCGAGCGAGAAAAATCCGAAGGCGCGCGCGGTTTACAAGGCGCTCAAGGAGGAAATGGCGAAGTAGGCGAGGGAGCGCGGGGTCGGGGCCGTGTCGCCGCTGGGGATCGGCGCGGCGGGAATCGTCGTCCTGCTCGGGCTGGCGGCGGCGCGGCTGCCGGTCGGGCTGGCGCTGCTCGTCACCGGCTTCGGCGGCGTGGCCGTGCTCGTCGATCTCAAGACAGCGCTGTTCACGCTCGGCACCGCGCCGGTGGAAACGCTGTCGAGCTACTCGCTGTCGATGCTGCCGCTGTTCGTGCTCATGGGCGCGTTCGCGGCCCGGGGCGGCCTTTCGGCGGGGCTGTTCCGCGCCGCCAACGCCTTCGTCGGCCACCGGCGCGGCGGCCTCGCGATGGCCAGCATCGTCGCCTGCGCGGGCTTCGGCACCGTCTGCGGCAGCAGCCTCGCCACCGTCACGACGATGGCCCGCATCACGATTCCCGAAATGCTGCGCTACGGCTATTCGCCGAAGCTGGCGGCCGGTGCGATCGCGGCCGGCGGCACGCTCGGCATACTGATCCCGCCCTCGATGCTGATGGTGATCTATGCAGTGATCACGGAAACCTCGATCGGTCGCCTGTTCGCGGCCGGGATCGTGCCCGGCATCGTCGCGACACTCCTCTATCTTGCGGCCATCGTGATCTGGATGCGCATACGGCCGGAGCTCGGGGCGGCGGCGCCGCGCATGCCCTGGGGCGAACGCTTGCGCGCGCTCGCCGGCGTAGCGCCGATCTTCGCGCTGTTCGCGCTCGCCGTGGGCGGCATCGTGCTCGGCTGGTTCTCGCCCACCGAGGGCGCGGCGGTGGGCGCGTTCGGCGCGCTCGTGCTCGGCGTGCTGATGCGCCAGCTCGATCTCGCCGGCATCCGCGACGCGATCAAGGAAACGGTCGTCGTCTCGGCGATGCTCTATCTCATCATCGTCGGCATCGCGCTGTTCGAGTTCTTCATGGAAGCGGCGCGCGTCCCCGACGAGCTGGCCAAGCTGGTGCGCGGCCTCGAGCTTCCGCGCTACGTCGTGATGGCCGGCATCATCGTGTTCCTCGGCATTCTCGGCTGCGTGCTCGATGCGATCGCGATGGTGTTCATCCTCACGCCGGTGCTGTTCCCGATCGTGAAATCGCTCGGCTTCGATCCGGTGTGGTTCGGAATCGTGATGGTCGTGATGGTCGAGTTCGGGCTCATCACGCCGCCGTTCGGCATGAACGTGTTCGTCATCGCCAAGCTCACGCCGCAGGTCACCACGTGGGGCGCGTTCGGCGGCGTGATGCCGTTCATTGCGTCGGACGTGGTGCGCATCGTGATCATCGTCGTGTTCCCCGTCCTTTCGCTATGGCTGCCCGATCTCATCTACGGAAAGGGGTGAGCATGGCCAACATCGAGCACGGCTTTCGTTCACCCTCCGCACGACTTTCCGGGCTGGCGGCCGCCATCGGCGGCGCGGCGCTGATCGGGATCATGCTGATGACGGTGGCCGATATCGCCGGCCGCCATCTCGGCTTCTCCGCGATCCGCGGCCTCGCCGAATGGTCGGGGCTCGCCACGATCCTGCTCGCCACGTTCGGCCTTTCGTATTGCTTCCTCGTGGGCGGACACATCGTCATCGACATCGCGACCGCGTGGATGAAGCCCGCCGTGGTCCGCCGCATCGACGCCGCCTGGTCGGCGGCGGGCGGTCTGCTGCTGTTGGCGCTCGCCGTGCAGGTCGCGCGCGAAGGCCTCGCTTCGGCGCGCTCCGGCGAAACCAGCGCCGCGCTCGCATGGTCGCCGCTCGTCTACGCGTTGCCGGCGGCGGCGGGCTTCGCGGGCGGCGCCCTCACCTGTCTCGTTCTCGCTTTCCTCGGCGGCCGGCGCGCCGCCGATCCCAACCCCTGACCCAGCACGGAGCGGAGATCATGTTCCTGCGCAATTACTGGTACGCCGGCGTCCTCTCGACCGATGTCGCGGACAAGCCCTTCGCGCGCAAGATTTGCAACGAGGCGATCGTGTTCTTCCGCACGGCGTCGGGCAAGATCGGTGCGCTCGAGGACCGTTGCTCGCACCGCCACGCGCCGCTCTCGCTGGGCGCGGTGCGCGGCGAGACGATCGAATGCGGCTATCACGGATTCATGTTCGATTGCGCCGGCGCCTGCACGCACATCCCCGGCCAGAAAAGCGTGCCGCCGCGCGCCGCGATCCGTTCCTATCCGATCGTCGAGCGGGCGGGCTGGATCTGGGTCTGGATCGGCGATCCGGCGCGGGCCGACGAAGCGCTGCTGCCCGACCTGCCCTGGTTCGGCGCCCGAGGCTGGCAGTGGTGGCATTGCTACTATCACGGCAAGGCCGCCGCCCAGCTCTACATGGACAATCTGCTCGACATCACGCACACGGCGTATCTCCACCAGAAGACGATCGGAACGCCCGAGGTGCCGGATCAGCCGCCGAAAGTGCGCACCGAGGGCACGCGCGTGACCGTGAACCGCCTCAACAAGAACGCGACGCCGGCGCCGTTCGTCGCCAAATGGGGCGGCTTCCCCGGCAAGATCGACGCCTACACCGACTACACGTGGGAGCCGCCCTCGCTCATCAAGCTGCGGACGACGCGCACCGACGGCGTGCGCACGCTGCAATACTGGCTGACCAACGCGGTGACGCCGGAGACGGAGACGACCGCGCATTTCTGGTTCGCTTGGGCGTGCGACCAGCACCTCGACGATCCGGGCTTCAAGGAGCAGACCTACAAGGGCATCGCCGGCGGCGTGCTGCTCGAGGATTTCGCGATGATCGAGGCGCAGCAGCGCACGATGCGCGAATGGAACGGGCTGCCGCAGATCGTGCCTTCGCAGGCCGATGCGCCGCTGGTGGCCGTGCACAAGGTGCTGAAGGAGCTGTTCGCCCGCCAGGCCGGGGAACAGAGCCCCGGCACGAAGGACGCGGCATGAACGCCGGCGGCGCGATGACGGCCGATCCGGCGGCACTCGCCGAGGATCCGGCGATCCGCGCGCTGGTCGTGCAATGGGCGTTCAGCCGCGATCAGGGTGCCTGGGCCGATCTTTCGGCCTGCTATCACGACGACGGCGTGATGTCGGTGTCGTGGTTCGACGGTCCAGCCGCCGAGTTCGTCGAGCGATCGCGCGCGCTGGCCGCGAGCCGCGGCCCCGGCGACTGGTCGAAGCATTTTCTCGGCGTTACGCGCGTGTCGCGGAGCGGCGCGCGGGCGTTGGCGGAAACGGACGCCGTCATCCTCACGCGTGGCGCCATCGCCGGCATTCCGGCCGACACCACTACATACTCGCGCTTCTTCGACCGCATCGAGCGGCGCGGCGGCGTCTGGCGCATCCTGCGCCGCACGGCCATCTACGAGCGCGACCGCATCGATCCCGTGGCGCCCGATCCCAACTGGCCCGCCGTGTTCGCGACGCTCGATTTCTCCGGCCTGCCCGAAGGCTGTAAGCACCTCGGCGCTGCGCTGCGCATGCGCGGCCGCCGACTGCTGCCGAACCTCGTCATGGCCAACAGCGATGCGGAACGCGCGCTCAAATCCGCCGGGCAAGCCTGGATGGAAGCCGGCGCCGGCTCTTGAGCGCGCCTTCGCGGCGCGCCGGCATTCCGCTCACGCGGCGATCGGCTCGAGATCGTGTGCGATCGCGCAGCGGCGCAGCGTGCGGCGCTGAGCATTGTCGAAATCCGAGCGCGCATGCTGGAGCATCAGGTTGTCCCAGACCACGAGATCCTTCGCGCGCCACTTGTGGCGATAGACGTTGTCGGGCGCCGCGATCGCGGCCACGATCGCGGCGATGAGCTCGCGCGATTCTGCCGGCGCGACGCCGAGGATACAGTCCGTCGTCTGCGGATTGACCATCAGGATCGGCGCGCCGGTCGCCGGGTGGCGGCCGACGACGGGATGCACCGCCGAAACCTTCGTCGCCGCCACGTCCTTCTTGATCTCGACGCCATAGTGGAGCGCGCCGTAGTCGAAATGGTGGCGCACCGAGAGGCCGTCGATGCGGCGCTTGAGCGCCGCCGGCATCCGCGCATAGGCGCGCGAGGTGTTGGCGAACAGCGTGTCGCCGCCCTCGGCCGTCACCTCGAGGCCGTAAAGCATGATCGCCTTCATCGGATGGTCGTAGTAGCACTGGTCCGAATGGAACAGCAGCTCTCCCACCCCGAAGGTGCCGTCGGCGCGGGTGTTGGAGACATAGGTGGGGCCGGCGGCCGCCTTCTGGATTGCACCCTGGCGCGAGAGGCGGCCGAACAGCCCCGCGAAGCGCACCTGCGCGGCGTCGTCGATCTCCTGACCGCGGAAGGTGCTGTTTGCTCCGGTGGAGGCGGCGTTCAG
>CAZUYG010000093.1:0-8631 GCA_964624265.1 uncultured Candidatus Odyssella sp. | reverse complement strand
CGTCGCGCTGACCGAGGCGGGCGCGATCAAGATCGAGAACCTGCTGCGCGACGCCGGCCTCTTGAAGGGCGACAACCTCTACGACATCGAGAACGTCAGCCTGGTCCATCACGCCAGCCAGGCGCTGCGCGCGCACAAGCTGTTCACGCGCGACGTCGACTACATCGTCAAGAACGACAAGGTCATCATCATCGACGAGTTCACCGGCCGCATGATGGAAGGCCGGCGCTATTCGGAAGGCCTGCACCAGGCGCTCGAGGCCAAGGAAGGCGTCGCGATCCAGCCCGAGAACCAGACGCTCGCCTCGATCACCTTCCAGAACTATTTCCGCCTCTATCCCAAGCTCGCCGGCATGACCGGCACGGCGATGACGGAAGCGGCCGAGTTCCAGCAGATCTACAAGCTCGAAGTCGCCGAGATCCCGACCAACAAGGACATGGTCCGCGAGGATCACTCCGACGAGGTCTACCGCACCGGCGACGAACGCGATGCGGCGGTCATCACGCTGATCGAGGAAGCCCACAAGCGCGGCCAGCCCATTCTGGTCGGCACGGTCAGCATCGAGAAGTCGGAATCCCTGGCGGCCAAGCTCGCGGTCAAGAAGGTTCCGCACGAGGTCCTCAACGCGCGCAACCACGAGCGCGAGGCGCACATCATCGCGCAGGCCGGCAAGCCCGGCGCCGTCACGATCGCGACGAACATGGCCGGCCGCGGCACCGACATCAAGCTCGGCGGCAATTTCGAGATGCGCGTCGAGGACGAGCTCAAGGACGTGACCGATCCGGCCGAGCGCGAGAAACGCGCGGGCCAGATCAAACAGGAGATCGAGGCGGCGCGGCAGAAGGTGCTCGCCTCGGGCGGCCTGTACGTGATCGGCACGGAGCGGCACGAGAGCCGCCGCATCGACAACCAGCTCCGCGGCCGCTCGGGCCGCCAGGGCGACCCCGGCAACTCGAAATTCTTCATTTCGCTGACCGACGACCTGATGCGCATCTTCGGGTCGCAGCGCCTCGACGTGTGGCTCGGGCGCCTCGGCCTCAAGGAAGGCGAGGCGATCATCCACCCGTGGGTGGACAAGGCGCTCGAGAAGGCGCAGCGCAAGGTGGAAGAGCGCAATTTCGAGATCCGCAAGAACCTGCTGCGCTTCGACGACGTGATGAACGACCAGCGCAAGGTCATCTACGACCAGCGCATCCAGATCATGCGCGCCGAGGACGCCAGCGAGCTGGTGGCCGACATGCGCGGCGAGCTGATCGACGAGCTCGTTTCGGCGGCGATCCCGGCCGGCGCCTATTCCGAGCAGTGGAACGTGGGCGAGCTGCACGACCGCGTGCAGCAGATCTTCGGCCTCGACCTGCCGGTGAAGGAATGGGCGGCCGAGGAAGGCATCGCCGACGAAGAGGTGAAGGAGCGCATCAAGAAGGCCACCGACGAGCACATGGCGAAGAAGGCCGCGCAATACGGCCCCGACATCATGCGCATGGCCGAGAAGAGCCTATTGCTGCAGATCCTCGACCAGACCTGGAAGGACCACCTGCTGCATCTCGACTATCTCCGCCAGGCGATCAACCTGCGCGCCTACGGCCAGAAGGATCCGCTGATCGAATACAAGCGCGAGGCCTTCGAGATGTTCCATCGCATGACGGCGAGCCTGCGCGAGACCGTGACCGGCGTGTTGGCGCATCTCGAGATCCGCATGCAGGACGAGCAGCATCCCGATCTGCCGATGCCGCAGCACCCGCAGCGCATGGTCGAGGAGCATCCCGACCCCGCCGCTCTGGCGGGCGCGGCAACCGACGGCCTTCCGCTCGGCTACGATCATGGCGCCGGCGCGCCGTCGGGCGGCGTCACCACGCTGCAGCCGGTGCGCAGCCGGCGCGCGGAGGCCGCGATCGACCCCACCGATCCCGCCACGTGGGGCAAGGTCTCGCGCAACGCCGCCTGCCCCTGCGGCTCGGGCAAGAAATACAAGCACTGCCACGGCGCGCTGGGTTGAGCGCGCGGCGGCTCAGGCCGAGAGCGCGCCCAGCATCGACTCGATCACGGCGAGGCGCTTCAGGATGCGCGCGAGCGCATCGGCGGTGAGCAGGCGCGCCAGTTGCCGCTCGGCGCGGGCCCGTTCCGGCCGGAAGCCGCTGGCCAGCATCGACCAAGCCTCCCGGTCTTCGAGAAGTCGCTCGTCGAGCGCGCACGAACAGGCCTGCTTCGCGGCCTGGTGGGCAAGTTCCAGCGCCCTGCGCTGCGCATCGTTGCGGCAATGCTCGTAGGCCTCGCTGAAATCCGACTTGATGCGGCCGTAGGCCCTGCGGATCTCGCGCGCGGCGAGCCGCCGCTTCTCGATCGCCGGCATCGCGCCGTCGCCGGCCCATGCGCCGCGCCGGCGCCGCGGGCGCGGCACGGCCGCCGGCTTTCCCTCCGGGCCGAAATCGCCGGGACGGACCGGCGGCGGATGCGGCGAGGCCGGCGGTTGCAGGTCTTCCGCCTCGCCTGCATCGGCGTGCTTGAGTTCGTGCATCGCTCCCCTCCCAGGGATGTCGAAGCCATGCCGCGCCGGAGGCGCGCCCGCGCCCACTATCGCCGGGCGGCCGCGGGCCGAAAGTGACCCAGCTCACACTTCGCGCGGGCCGGGGCGCGCGCGCCGCCGCAACGCGCGTTGCCGGGGGATGCGTTTGTCTCGGGCCGGATTCTGTGGTTTAGACCGGCGCCAGTTCCATCCGCGATCGGAAATCCACGCTTCCATGTCCGTCATCGTCACCGGCGCCGCCGGCTTCATCGGCATGCATGTTTCGCGCGCGCTGCTCGCGCGCGGCGAACAGGTGATCGGCGTCGACGACGTCAACGACTACTACGACCCCACGCTCAAGGAGGCGCGGCTCGCCGAGCTTTCCCGCCTGTTCGGCGGGGCGTTCCGCTTCGTCCGCCAGGACATCGCGGCGCCCGGCGCGTTCGCGGCGCTTTTCGCGAAAGAGAAGGACGCCGACCGCATCGTGCACCTCGCCGCGCAGGCCGGCGTGCGCTATTCGCTCACCAATCCCGGCGCCTACATCCGCGCCAACATCGAAGGCCATTTCGCCGTGCTCGAGGCCTGCCGCGCCCGCGGCGGCGTGCGCCACCTCGTCTATGCTTCGAGCTCGTCGGTGTATGGCGGCAACGAAACGCTGCCGTTCTCGGTCGCCGACAAGGTCGACCGTCCGGTTTCGCTCTACGCGGCCACCAAGGCGTCGTGCGAACTGATGAGCCACTGCTACGCCCATCTTTACGGCTTCGCGCAGACCGGTCTGCGGTTCTTCACCGTGTACGGACCGTGGGGCCGGCCCGACATGTCGGCCTTCATCTTCACGCGCGCGATCCTGGCCGGCGAGCCGATCCGCGTGTTCAACGGCGGCGACATGCGCCGCGACTTCACCTACATCGACGACATCGTGGCCGGCGTGGTGGCCGCGCTCGACCGCCCGCCCGCGCCGTCGGCGCCGCATCGGGCCGATGCGCCGCATCGGGCCGATGTGCCACATCGGATCTACAATCTCGGCAACCACCGCAGCGAGGAGCTGCTCGACTTCATCGCCACGATCGAAGCGGCGCTCGGAAAGAAGGCCATCCTCGAGCCCGCGCCGATGCAGCCCGGCGACGTGAAGGAGACCTACGCCGACATCGAGGCCAGCCGCCGCGACCTCGGCTTCGCCCCAAAGACGACGATTCGCGAGGGCATTCCGCAATTCGTCGCGTGGTACCGCGCGTTCTACGGCGTCTAGCGTCCGCGCGGCCAGGGCTGCCGCGTGCTTGCGCAAAAGAGAAGGGCCGGCCCCCGTGCGGGAGCCGGCCCTCAGTTCCGTGTCTCAGACGACCGGCCGTAAGGCCGACCGGCTTAGAACCGGTAGATCGCCGCGAGTTCGAGGCGATGCGCGGAGACATCGGCCCCGTTGTAGCGCGACGAGAACTGGTAGGAGTACTCGGCGCCGAGCGTGACCTGCGGAACCGGGTTCCAGAGCAGGTTGCCGAACGCCGCCCAGTAACCCTGCGGCAGGGCGCCGGTCGGGGAGAGCGCGGTCTTGATCGCGCCCTTCGTGCCGGTGCCTTCGCTGATGACCTCGTGCATGCCCCAGCCGTAGACGCCGGTCGCACGGATCGTGTCGGTCAGCTTCACCTGCACGTAGCCCTGCATGAAGTAGCCGAGCACCGGGTTCAGGCTGGTCGCGTTGCTGGTCGTGTTCAGCACGACAACGCTGTCCACGAAAGCGGTCGCGCCGCCGTCGAGGTACTTGTTGCCGATGCCGGAACCGATCGCACCCTGGCCGCCGATCTCGACGCGGCCGAAGCTGTACCGGGCACCGACCGACGCACCCCAGACGATGGCGTTGTCGTTACGGGCCAAGCCGGCCACGCCGCTCGGACCGCCGCTGTCGATGTCGCGCTGCCCGATCATGCCGGCCACGTAGAGACCGCCGTTCGGGAAGTTCCACTGCACCGACGCGACGACGTCGGGCCAACGCTGCGGACCCGGGAAGCCCGTGACCGTGGCGCCGGCCGTCGTCATGCCGACGACGTCGTGGCTGTTGCCCGTGACGCCGGCGTCCGACGTGGTCGCACCGCTTTCGAGAGCGATGTTGAACACCAGACCGCCGCCGAAGTTGTGCGAGTAGCGGATCTGTTCGATACGCAGCGCGCCCGGCGCGTACGGAGCGCCGTCGTGCAGCAGTTCCGGCAGACCGATGAAGCCGCCGAACAGCGTCTGCGTCTTACCGATCAGGACCGGGCCGAGAGTGCCGAAGGCCTGGCGGAGACGGAGGAGGTTCGTGCTCGAACCCGCGGTCGCGCCGGAACCGGCGAAATCCGCTTCGATGTAGGTCCGGAGCTCACCCCAATCCGTCGGCGTCCAGGTCTGGATCCAGAAGCGCGAACGGCGGGCGGTGAACTGGAACGAGCCGCCATTGTGGATGTTGTCCGCGGCGGAACCCGGCGTCGGATAGAAGCCCGCGCCGATGCCTTCCGTCGTCGTCGACGAGGAGGCCTGGCCCGACTGGCTGAAGTCCCACAGCGCCTTCATCTTCACGAAGCCGCCGATGTTCATCGACGTGTTCGTGCCCGGGAGCTTCCAGCTCCGCGGCTTGTCGCCGGCCTCGACCGCTGCCGCGGCGGCGACACGGCGCTTGTCCGCCTTGTCGGCCTCGAGCTTGGCCAACCGCTCTTTCATCGTCTCGAGCTGCTGGCGCAGCGCCGAGAGATCGTCCTGAGCGTAGGCCGGCACGCTGGTGACGGCGATGGCCAGTGCGGCCGCCGTACCCAGCAATCCGGTCTTCAATCCGAGGTTCATGACCCCTCCACTCCTATGATTAGAAACACAACAAACGTCCCCGGTTTCCCGGTTGGCGCCTAAGTATTCTTCCCGCGCAAACTCACGCAAGAAATTTCCCCTAGGGGCATTTCCTTTTCCGGCCCTGCGTTGCAATTCTGCCACAGGCCCGCACGCCGAAACAATAATACAAGGCTTTGATTTTATTGCGTGTTTCATGGCCGCCGCCGAATCGCCCGCGAAGGGAAAATTCAGGCAGCCGGACACGGCGCCGCCGCCCTTTCGCCGCGCCCCGCAAGGCCCCGACGCAAACGGGATTTGGAATGCCGCATCTGGCGGCAGCCGGGGAGCATCGTGCAAGGCAAAAAAAATGGGCCGGCTCCTTGCGGAGCCGGCCCTGTCAGTTTCTCAGATTGCGTATGACGACCGTTTAGAACCGGTAGATCGCCGCAAACTGCAGACGGTGCGCGCTCACGTCCGCGCCGTTGTAGCGGGACGAGAACTGGTAGGAGTACTCGGCGCCGAGCGTGACCTGCGGAACCGGGTTCCAGAGCAGGTTGCCGAACGCCGCCCAGTAACCCTGCGGCAGGGCGCCGGTCGGGGAGAGCGCGGTCTTGATCGCGCCCTTCGTGCCGGTGCCTTCGCTGATGACCTCGTGCATGCCCCAGCCGTAGACGCCGGTCGCACGGATCGTGTCGGTCAGCTTCACCTGCACGTAGCCCTGCATGAAGTAGCCGAGCACCGGGTTCAGGCTGGTCGCGTTGCTGGTCGTGTTCAGCACGACAACGCTGTCCACGAAAGCGGTCGCGCCGCCGTCGAGGTACTTGTTGCCGATGCCGGAACCGATCGCACCCTGGCCGCCGATCTCGACGCGGCCGAAGCTGTACCGGGCACCGACCGACGCACCCCAGACGATGGCGTTGTCGTTACGGGCCAAGCCGGCCACGCCGCTCGGACCGCCGCTGTCGATGTCGCGCTGCCCGATCATGCCGGCCACGTAGAGACCGCCGTTCGGGAAGTTCCACTGCACCGACGCGACGACGTCGGGCCAACGCTGCGGACCCGGGAAGCCCGTGACCGTGGCGCCGGCCGTCGTCATGCCGACGACGTCGTGGCTGTTGCCCGTGACGCCGGCGTCCGACGTGGTCGCACCGCTTTCGAGAGCGATGTTGAACACCAGACCGCCGCCGAAGTTGTGCGAGTAGCGGATCTGTTCGATACGCAGCGCGCCCGGCGCGTACGGAGCGCCGTCGTGCAGCAGTTCCGGCAGACCGATGAAGCCGCCGAACAGCGTCTGCGTCTTACCGATCAGGACCGGGCCGAGAGTGCCGAAGGCCTGGCGGAGACGGAGGAGGTTCGTGCTCGAACCCGCGGTCGCGCCGGAACCGGCGAAATCCGCTTCGATGTAGGTCCGGAGCTCACCCCAATCCGTCGGCGTCCAGGTCTGGATCCAGAAGCGCGAACGGCGGGCGGTGAACTGGAACGAGCCGCCATTGTGGATGTTGTCCGCGGCGGAACCCGGCGTCGGATAGAAGCCCGCGCCGATGCCTTCCGTCGTCGTCGACGAGGAGGCCTGGCCCGACTGGCTGAAGTCCCACAGCGCCTTCATCTTCACGAAGCCGCCGATGTTCATCGACGTGTTCGTGCCCGGGAGCTTCCAGCTCCGCGGCTTGTCGCCGGCCTCGACCGCTGCCGCGGCGGCGACACGGCGCTTGTCCGCCTTGTCGGCCTCGAGCTTGGCCAACCGCTCTTTCATCGTCTCGAGCTGCTGGCGCAGCGCCGAGAGATCGTCCTGAGCGTAGGCCGGCACGCTGGTGACGGCGATGGCCAGTGCGGCCGCCGTACCCAGCAATCCGGTCTTCAATCCGAGGTTCATGACCCCTCCACTCCCTTATTGAAAAACTACGAAGCGCAATCGGCGACACCGATCACGGACGCGATATTCAACAAGGCCCCAAGTACTGAAAAGGGTTTTTCTTAGTGTAATCAGTGATTCTTCAGCGACGTTGCAGCATCGCAACTAAGCAAAAAATATAATTACGTGATCTTACATATCCCGGCAGATATATTCGCGTAGATATATTTATCTAGCTGAGATCTTCGCGCGGCATTCCGGATGCGCGCCGTCCCGCGCGCCGCGCGTCCGCCGCTCGAAATGAAAAGACTCAGCGCCGTCCGTACAGCGCTTCGAGCGATTCGCCGTAGGTGCCGCGGATGACGTGGCGGCGGATTTTCATCGACGGCGTCATCATGCCGTTCTCGGTGGAGAACGGCTCCTTCGCCAGCACGAAACGGCGCACGCGCTCGGTCTGCGAAAGGCCGAGATTCACGCGTTCGACCGCCTTGCTCACGTGATCCTGGAATTGCGGATCGGCCGCGAGCGCCGCGGGATCGCGGGCTTTGCCGTGCGCGCGCGCCCAGGCCGCGGCGGCCTCGGGATCGGGCACGATGACGGCCACGAGGTGGGGCTTCTTGTCGCCATACACCATCGCCTGCGCGATCTCGGGCTGGAGCGTGAGAAAGCCTTCGACCCTTGCCGGTGAAATGTTGTCGCCGCCGGAATTGACGATGATGTCCTTCTTGCGGTCGGTGATGACGAGATGGCCGTCGCCGTCGATCAGGCCGATGTCGCCCGTGTGCAGCCAGCCGTCGCGCACCACGAGCGCGCTGGCGTCGGGATCGCCGTAATAGCCGCGCATCACGAGCTCGCCGCGCACCAGGATTTCGCCGTCGTCGGCGATCCGGCATTCGACGCCGGGCAGCGGCGGGCCGACGCTGTGGATCTTCATGCCCTCGACCGGATTCGCGCTGATCACCGGCCCGGCTTCCGTCTGACCGTAGCCCTGCAGCAGCACCACGCCCAGCGCGGTGAAGAAGATGCCCACGTCGTAGTTGAGCGCGGCGCCGCCCGAGACGAAGAATTTGAGCCGTCCGCCGAAGCGCGCGCGCACCTTCGCGCGAACCAGCCGGTCGAGCAGCGGATCGAGCAGCCGTTCGCCGAGCGACAGAGGCTTCCCTTCATAGCGTTTGGTGCCGATCGCGAGCGCCTGGAGGAAGAGCTTTTTCCGGAAGCCCTTCATCGCCGCCATCGCCTTGGCGACGCGCGCATGCATCACCTCGTAGAGGCGCGGCACCGCCGTCATGATCGTGGGCTTCACTTCGGCCATGTTGCCGACGAGCGTGTCGATTCCCTCGGCGTAATAGACCTCGGCGCCGATCGCGATGACGACCCATTGGCCGACGGCGTGCTCGTAGGCGTGCGAGAGCGGCAGGAAGCAGAGGAATTTCTCTTCGTTGTAAACGATGTGGTTGACGAGCAGCTTCCACGCCCCGGCGACGTT
>CAZUYG010000092.1:0-8637 GCA_964624265.1 uncultured Candidatus Odyssella sp. | reverse complement strand
ACCGTGCTGCTCGGCCTGCACGGCGCGATGGTCGCCGACGGCTACGATGATTGTGAAGGCGATCTCATGGCGCGCGTCCGCGCGCTCTGCGGCAAGGACACGGTGATCGGCGCCACGCTCGACCCGCACTGCCACATCACCGAGACGATGCTGAATGCCGCGAACCTCATCATCTGCTTCAAGGAATACCCGCACACCGATTTCCTCGACCGCGCCTTCGAGCTCGCCGATCTCGCCGAGGCGACGGTGAAGAAGAAGGTGAAGCCGGTCACCTCGGTGTTCGACTGCCGCATGATCAACGCCTATCACACGACGCGCGAGCCGATGAAAAGCTTCGTCGCGAAGATGCGCGCGCTCGAGGGCAAGGACGGCGTGCTCTCGATTTCGGTCGCGCACGGCTTCCCGTGGGGCGACGTGAAGGAATTGGGCACGCGCGTGCTCGTGATTACCGACGATCGCGCTCCCGCGGGCGCCGCGCTGGCGGAGACGCTCGGCCGCGAGCTTTACGCGATCCGCGAGAACACGTTCTCGCCACAACTTCCGCTCGGCGAGGCGATCGGCAAGGCGCTGGAAGTGAACGGCTGGCCGGTGGTGCTCGCCGACAGCGCCGACAACCCAGGCGGCGGCGCGCCGGGCGATTCCACGTTCGTGCTCGAGGCGCTGCTCGCGCGCAAGGCCGGGCCCGCGGCGTTGGGCCCGCTCTACGATCCGCTGGCGGTGCAATTCTGCTTCGACGTGGGCGTGGGCGCACGGCTTCCGCTCCGCATCGGCGGCAAGACCGGGCCCGCATCGGGCAAGCCGCTCGATCTCGAAGTGGAAGTGCGCCACCTGGCGCGCAATGCCACGCAGAGCTTCGGCGAGGCGCGCTGGGGCATCGGCGACGTCGCGACGGTGCGCACCGGCGAGGCGGGCAGCGAGATCGACATCGTGCTGACGACCGTGCGCAACCAGGGCACCGGCACCGATCTGTTCACCGCGAACGGCGTGAACCTCGACGAGAAGCGCCTCATCGTCGTCAAATCGAGCCAGCATTTCCACGCGGCGTTCGCGCCGATCGCCAAGGCCGTGTTCTACATCGCCGGCCCCGGCGCGATCATGCTCGACATCGCGAACCTGCCGTACAAGAAAGTGGCGCGGCCGAAATGGCCGCTCGACGCGGATCCCTGGAAGAGCGCCGCATGACCCTCGAGGAGTTCCGCCGCCGCCACCGCTCGCGCGCGGTACGTGCCGGCGGCCAGACGTGGCGCGTGATCGAGACGAAAGCCGCCCGTGGCGCGCCCGTGCTCGTCATGCTGCCCGGAACGCTCGGCACCGCGGAAATCTTCTGGAACCAGATCGCGGCGCTCCAGAAGCGCGCGCGGATCGTGTCCGTCACCTATCCGGCCGTGGACGCGATCGAAAAGCTCACCGATGGCCTCGCCGCGCTATTCGACAAGCTTGGCATCGCGAAGGCGAGCGTGATCGGCTCGTCGATGGGCGGATACCTCGCGCAGTGGTTCGCGGTGCGCCACACCGGACGGGTCGAGACGCTTTACATCACCTGCTCGCTGAGCGACCCGGCGATGGTCAATCCGGCGAAAATGCCGCCCGCAGCGCTGCGGCGCGCGCCGGCGGCGATGCACCGGGCGATCGTGCTCGGTTCGGTGAAAAGCTGGCCGGAGCCGGAGCCCGCGTTCCGCCGCCTCAAGGCCATCCTCGACCACAGCGGCCGCCGGCTGATGACGGCAAACGCGCTCAAGGCGCGCGTTCTGGCGACCGCGACGGGCAAGGCCGTTCCGCCGCCGGCGCTGCCGCAATCGCGCACCGTGATCATCGAATGCGCCGACGATCCGCTGATCCCGCGCGCCGCGCAGAGGGCAATGCGCCGCAAATATCCGCGCGCGAAGCTCTACCGCCTGCCGAGCGGCGGGCACTATCCCTACATCACGCGCGCGGCGGATTTCACGAAGATCATCGCGCGGCATCTGCCGCGCGGCTGACGCGCGCCTAGCCGGCGAGCCGCGTCCGCCGCATCGCGTAGTGCGAGTTCTTGCCGGAGAATTTCGGAAAGCGCTTGAAATCCTCGCGCAGCTCGTGGCGCACCGGCGAATTCAGCGACGCCTCGAGCGCATCCACGGTGTCGAACACGACTTCATTGCCGAGCAGGTAACTGGCGGGCGTGATCGGCGTGGGATCGCTCCACTTGATCGGCACGTAACACATGATGCTGCGGATGCCGGGGAACCGCGACTGAATCTGCGGATGGTGCGAGACGTAGAACGAAACGAACTCCGCCTCGTTCTCGGCCGGCCGCTGATAGCGCACAACGTAGGAGATGGGCGCCTTTAGCGGCCCCGGCTTCGTTTCGCCCGCCACCGGATAGAAGCGCTGCTCCATCGCGTCGTGGACCGCCGTGACCTTGTCGGGCGGTGCGGGCGATGGGGCCACGACCGTGGCGCGGAATTCGGGCGTCGCCAGGAACGTCTCGAGCGATTTCTGGCTGGCGAAACCGGCCTGCAGCATCGCGAGCGGACCGGGTCCATCGTGCAGATAGGGATCCTTGGCGGCGCGCTCGGGCGTGTAGAGATCGAGCGTCTCGAGCCCCGGCGCCGCCTTGAACAGGGCGGCAGGCGCCCCCTTGAGCCAAGTGCGGACGGCGTCGCCGTATTCGGCCGCGCCGCTGTAAACGAGAAAATAGGCGATGGTCATGCTGTCCTCTTGCCGGGCGGACCATAGGCCGCCGCGCGGCCGGCCGCGAGCCTTCGTGCGGCATGGCGGCACGGCGCCGCACGCGCCGCTCGGCGCCTGTTGCCATCGGGGCCGCGCTTGGGCTTATTCCCACCGTCATTCAGCGTCGAGGACGATGCCCAATCTCCCCGCCAAGTCTCCGGCCATCGGCCGGCTGCTCGCCGGCCTGCGTGCGTTCCGCGCGACCTACTACGAGCAGCGCCCGGAGCCGCTGCGCAAACTCGTCGATTCCGGCCAGCAGCCCGAAGTTCTCGTCATCGCGTGCTCCGATTCGCGCGTCGATCCGGCGATCCTCACCAATGCCGAGCCCGGCGACCTGTTCGTCGTGCGCAACGTGGCCAATCTCGTGCCGCCCTATGTGGCCGACGGCACCTCGCGCGGCACCAGCGCCGCGATCGAGTTCGCCGTTCGCGATCTCGGCGTGAAGCACGTGATCGTGCTCGGCCATTCGCGCTGCGGCGGCATACAGGCGCTGATCAACCACACGGCAGGCCAGCCGCTCGGCCGCGATTTCATTGCGCCGTGGGTCAGCATGGTCGCGCACATCACCGCGCAGGTGCCGCGCGGACCCGACATGACCGCCAATCCGGACCGGCGCGCGCGGCAGGTCGGCCAGCGCGCGATCCTCGCCTCGCTCAAGAACCTGCACGAGTTCCCGTGGATCGAGGAACGCGTGAAGGCCGGCACGCTCGACCTGCGCGGCTGGTGGTTCGACCTCGAGCACGGCGAGCTCTGGGCGGCGACGAACGACGAGAAGGATTTCGTGAAAGTGACGCTGTAGCTATGGGCAGGTCGTGACCGGGCTGCCGCAGAGGCGCGCCGCCGGCACCCAGCCCTCGAATTTCTTGTTCATGCGGATCTTCACGTAGCCATTCGCGCAACCGAGCAGCGTCGGCGTGGCCGCGCCCTTGACCTTCTCGTAGTCGATTTTCTCGCGCTTGCCGCCGGGCAGGTCGGCCCAGAGGCCCGCGCCCTTGCCGTCCACGCCCGGATCCCAGGTGAACAGCAGCAGCGTCTTTGAACGCTCGGACGGCTCTTCGAACAGGCGCTCGGAGGCCTTCGGCCCGTCCATGATCTTGAGCCCGGTGCCCAGACGCGAGCCATGCACCCAGCCGCCGAGCTTGCCGGATTTCGTCGCGCTGAAGTGCTCGTAGCTCTTGATGCGGAACCAGCCGTTAGACTCCGAATCGATGTCGACCGCGATCTCGTCGTCGGCATTCTGGAATTTGAGGACTCCGGCGATCTTGCCGGTGTTTGACGGCGCGGCGCGTACGTTGACGCCCTTGGGATCGCGATCGACGACGTGCGCGTAGAGCTCGCACTTGCCTTCCGCCTGCGCCGCGGCCGGCGTGGCGGCCAGAACGCAGAGCACCGCGCCAAGAACCCGCTTCGAATCGTTCATTCCCGTCCTCATCGTTTGGCGCAGCTTCACGCCCGGGCGGCGGCCAGCGCGCCGGACGGCGCGGCCTTCTCGTCTAGAAACACGTTCGGCTTCAAAAAGATGCCGATCAGCAGAGCGCCGTTCGGCGACCAGGCGACGTGGCGATGCCCCGCGGGACGCCAAATGAAATTGCCGGCCGTGATGTCGTTGCCTTCGTCGTCCGCGAGGCTGCCTTCGAGAACGTAGGTCTGTTCGACATCGGCGTGTTCGTGCAGCGGCAGCCGCGAACCGGGCGCCATGCGCACCAGCGCGGTGATCAGGCCGCGCGCCTCGTCGCGCAGCAAGATTTTCTGGTCGATGCCGGGAAACGGCGTCTTGTGCCACGGCAGGTCGGCAATGCTGACCGGGCGCGAGACATTGGCTGGCAGTGCCTGCTGGCCGGGAATGTCGGGCGTGACGGCGACCATATGAGCAACCTCCCCGTGCGGCGATGACGCAGCCTGGGTGCGTTGCCGGTACGTTGTCAACGCTTCCGGAAGCGGCCGGTCATTCCGCAGCTGCGCGCGGGCGCGCGGCCTGGATCGCCTCCCAGATCGCGCGCGGCGTGGCCGGCATGTCGATGTGCTTGATGCCGTAGGGTGCCAGCGCATCGACCAGAGCGTTGATGACGGCCGGCGGCGCGCCGATGCAGCCCGCCTCGCCCGAGCCTTTCACGCCGAGCGGATTGGTCGTGCAGCGCACGTTGCGCGTCTCGAACTTGAAGAACGGGAACGAATCCGCCTTCGGCATGTCGTAGTCCATGAACGAGCCGGTCACGAGCTGGCCCGAATCGGAATCGTAGACCGTGTATTCGTGCAGCGCCTGGCCGAGCCCCTGCCCGATGCCGCCATGCACCTGGCTGGCGAGCGTGAGCGGATTGATGACGGCGCCGAAATCGTCCACGACGGCATAGCGGTCGACGAGGACCGTACCGGTGTCGGGGTCCACTTCGACCTCGATGATGTGGCAGCCGTTCGGAAACGTCGGCGCTTCGGGCTGGCGCACGAACTGCTCGTCGAGCCCGGCCGAGGCGCCCTCCGGCAGCATCTTCGGATCTTTCGCCGCCGCGGCCACGTCCCACAGCGTCGTCTTGCGGTCGGTGCCGACGATGCGGAACTGGCCGTCCTTGTATTCGATGTCTTCCACGGCGGCCTCGAGCAGGCGGCTCGCCACTTCCTTGCCTTTCGTCTTGATCTTGTCGGAGACGCCGAGCATTGCGGCGCCGCCCACCGGCAGCGCGCGCGATCCGCCGGTCAGGCCGCCTGGTACGAGATCGGTATCGCCCTGCACGATCTTGATGTGCTTTGCGTCGATGTCGAGCGCGCTCGAGACGATTTGCGTGTACGACGTGATGTGCGCCTGGCCGTTGTCCTGATTGCCGATGTAGAGCGTCACTTCCTTCTTCTTCGCATCGAATTTGGCGATCGCCGTTTCCGGCGCGCCGCCGCCGCAGCGCTCGATATAGGTGGCCAGCCCGCGCCCGCGCAGCTTGCCCTTGGCGGCGGAAGCCTTGCGGCGCTTTTCGAACCCGTCCCAATCGCCAAGCTTCATCGCCTGCTCCATGCAGGCCAGGAACTCGCCGCTGTCGAACACGTCGCCGAGCGGAGTCTTGTAGGGCATGGCCGCGGGCGGAATGAAATTACGCTTGCGGATTTCGTGCGGCGTAAGCCCGGTCTCGCGCGCCGCGTGATCGACGAGTCGCTCGATGAGGTAAGCCGCTTCCGGCCGCCCGGCGCCGCGATAGGCATCCACCGGCACCGTGTTGGTGACCATGCCGACGACGCGTGTGTAGATTTTCGGCGTCATATAGAGGCCGACATGCATGTCGGACCCGCCGGTGGCGACGAACGGCGCATAGTTCGAGAGATAGGCGCCCTCGTTCGCGTAGGTTTCGACCTTGAGCGCGAGGAACTTCGCATCCTTGTCGAGCGCCAGTTCGGCGAAGCTCACATGGTCGCGGCCCTGGATGTCGGACTGAAAGCCTTCGCTGCGATCGGCGGCCCAGCGAACGGCGCGCTTCACGCGCCGCGCGGCCCAGGGCAGCAGCGCGGTTTCGGGATGCAGAAACAGCTTCATGCCGAAGCCGCCGCCGACGTGGCCCGAAACGACGCGCACCTTTTCCTTCGGAATCTTGAAGATCATGTCGGCGAGCTGGCTGCGCAGGCCCTGTACGCTCTGACACGAGGTGTAGAGCGTCATGCGGTCGGCCGCCGGGTCGTAATCGCCGAGGCAGGCGCGCGCCTCCATCGAATTCACGACGACGCGGTTGTTGACGATGCGGAGCTTGACGACCTTGTGCGCGGCCTTGAGCGCGGCCTCGGCGCCCGCGCGGTCGCCCTTTTCCCAGTCGAACGCGATGTTGTTCGGGATGTGCTCCCACACGCGCGGCGCGCCCGGCTGCGCGGCCGCGTAGGTATCGACGGCGTGGGGCAGCTCCTCGTATTCGATCGCGATCTTTTCGGCCGCGTCGCGCGCCTGGAGCAGCGTTTCGGCGACGACGAGCGCCACCGGGTCGCCGACATGGCGCACGCGGTCTTTGGCGAGCAGCGGCCGCGGCGTGTCGTACCGCGCGCTGCCGTCGCGATTCTTCATCGGGATCATGCACGGCATGAGGCCGAGACCGTCAGCCTCCACGTCGGCGCCCGTCAGCACCGCGAGTACGCCCTTGCCCTTCTTCGCTTTCGCCACGTCGAGCGAAACGATGCGCGCATGCGCGTGCGGCGAGCGCAGGATATAGGCATGGGCCGCGTTGGCGAGCTTGACGTCGTCGGTGAAGCGGCCGCCGCCCGTGATCAGGGCCTGGTCTTCGAGCCGTTTAACCGCCTGGCCCACGCCGAACTTCATGCCGATGCTCCCCTGCGACAAAGAATGCGCGGGCCCCCGGCCGGGAGGCCCGCCCGGCGCCATAAATAATGAACGGCCGCACTCTGGCAAGGCGCCTCGAAGCGCTGCCGAAAAAGGCGACGGAACGGGGGCCGAACAACGTATATAATGGCTGCGGCAGGTTGCCCTGGGCGCTTCGGTGGGGCCGCCGCGAAGGAAAAGCACGACATGGCACAGCCAAGGCGTGGCGCTGTCTCCCGAATCCTCGGGCCGGGCAAGTACATCATCGGCCTCGCGGTCCTCGCGGCCGCAGCCTGGTATTGGTTTGGCGAAGGCGAGGCCTCCGGCGGCAAGCCGGCCTACCGCCTCGCGAAGATCGAACAGGGCACGATCGCCAACGTCGTCACCGCGAGCGGCACGCTCAAAGCCCTGATCACGGTCGACGTCGGCACGCAGATCTCGGGCCAGATCAAGCAGCTCAGCGCCGACTTCAATACCGAGGTGAAGGCCGGCCAGGTGATCGCGCGGATCGACCCCGCCACGTTCGAAGCGAAGGTGCGCGAAATCGAGGCCGACGTCGCCACCGCCAAGGGCAACGTGCTGCTGATGATGGCGCGCTTCGACAGCATGGTGTCGGACACGCGCCAGGCGAAATCCGTGCTTGATCTCGCGAAACTCGATCTTGCGCGGAAAAAGGAGCTGTTGCCCTCGAAAGCGATCTCGCAATCGGTCTACGACCAGGCCGTTGCGGCGCACGAGCAGGCGGAGGCCAAGGTTCAGGGGCTGATCGCCAAGGAAGCCGAGCAGAAGGCGCAGATCGAAGTCGCCAAGGCGCAAGTGCTCCAGAAAGAGGCGACGCTCGCCCAGCGCCGCATCGACCTCGAAAACACCTTCATCCGGTCGCCGGTCGACGGGGTCGTGATCGCGCGCAACGTCGATGTCGGCCAGACCGTGGCGGCGAGCCTGCAATCGCCGATCCTGTTCACGATCGCGCAGGACTTGAAGCGGATGCAGGTGGAGGTCAACGTCGACGAGGCCGACATCGGCCGCATCCGCGAGGGGCAGACGGCGACGTTCACGGTCGACAGCTTCCCCGGCCGCACGTTCCCGGGCCAGGTGCGACAGGTTCGCAAGGCCCCGAAAGAAGTGGCCAGCGTCATCACCTACACGGTGGTCGTCAGCACGCAGAACCCCGATCTCCGCCTGCTGCCGGGCATGACCGCCAATGTGACCTTCCAGATCGCGCGCAAAGAAAAGGTCGCGATGATCCCCAATGCGGCGTTGCGCTTCCGCCCGAGCAATGCGCGGCCCGAGCGCGCGAACACGGATGCCGCTCCCGCAGCGCCCGACCGCGGCAATCCCCAGGACCGCATGCGCCGGCAGCTCGAGACGCTGAAGCGCGAACTCGAGCTGACGGCCGCCCAGGAACAGCAGGTGATCGCGATTTATCGCGAGATGGGCCAGAAGCTGCGCCAGATGCGCGAGAGCGGCAGCTCCGGCGACGAGATGCGCGACGAGATCGCCAAGCTGCGCCGCGCCGCCGAGGACAAGATCGCGCTGCTGCTGACCCCCGAACAGCGCACGAAATACGACGAAATGCGCGGTACCGCCTCCGACAGCGGACCCCGGCGCGCCACGGTTTACATCCTCGATCCGAACGGGGAGCC
>CAZUYG010000091.1:0-8673 GCA_964624265.1 uncultured Candidatus Odyssella sp. | reverse complement strand
TCGTCGTGCCGAAAGGCGAGGTGGTGGCGCTGATGGGCAGGAACGGCGCCGGCAAGACGACGACGATGCGCGCGATCGTCGGGCTGGTGCCGCCGCGCCGCGGCACCGTGCGCTTCGCGGGCAGGCCGCTCGCGGGCCTGCGCACCTACGAGATCGCGCAGAGCGGCGTGGCGCTCGTGCCGGAAACGCGCGGCATCTTTCCGTCGCTCACCGTGCTCGAGAACCTCACCGTCGCCGCGCGCGGCGCGGGGCCGTGGACGCTCGAACGCGTGTTCGCGACGTTTCCGCGTCTCGAGCAGCGCCGGAAGAATCTCGGCGGCCAGCTTTCCGGCGGCGAGCAGCAGATGCTCTCGATCGCGCGCGCGCTGATGACGCATCCCGAGCTGCTCATGCTCGACGAACCGGGCGAAGGCTTGGCGCCGATCATCGTGCAGGATATCCATCGCATCCTCGCGAACCTCAAGGACGAGGGGGTGACGATGCTGCTGGTCGAGAAGAGCTTCGCTTTCGCCACCAGCCTCGCCGACACGGTGTATGTGATCGGCAAGGGCCAGGTGCGGTGGCAGGGGCGCGCCGAAGGCCTCAAGGCGGCCGAAGACGTGAAGGCGACATGGCTCGGCGTCTAGGCGCGCGGCGCGATATGGCGCGCCCCCAGGGCGATCCGCTCGCGTTCAAGCTCGATCGCCACATCTTCTACCTGTTCGGCCAGATCTACGGTCGGCGCGACCAGCAGCTCGCGAAGAGCCTCCGGCCCTTCCGCCTCTCGGTGCCGCAATGGCGCGTGATGGCGGCGCTGGTCGATCTTGGCGCCTGCACGATCAACCGCCTGTCCGATCTCACGGTCGTCGATCGGACCACCCTGAGCCGCACGCTCGACCGCATGGAGAGGAACGGTCTCGTGGCGCGCAAGCGCGTCGAGGCCGACAAGCGCAGCTACGAGATCCGCCTTACCGCCGCAGGCCGCGCGATGCTTCGCCGCATCTGGCCGGTCATGGCCTATCACAACGCGCGCGCGATCGCGGGGATCGCGCCGCGCGAGCTGGCGCAGCTCCGGGCCGTCATCGAGAAGATGATCGCCAACGTCGCCGTGCCGCCGGAGATGTAGGGGCCGCTACTCCGCCGCCTGCGCGCCGGTGGCTTCGCCTTTGAGCCGCTCCGACACCATGCGCCGCGCGAGGATCGTGCCCTGATCGGCGTTGACGTCGACGACGCCGCGTCCGGCGTTGCGCTTCATCACCGCATGCACGGCCTCGCAGGCCTCGCGGTCTTCCTCGAAGATCTTGGCGATCGTCTCGACGAGCTTGCCCGACAAGCCGGCATCGTCGCGGCTGAATTTTCGCGCGAAGCCCCAGAAGTACCAGGTCGAGTCTTCGGTCTCGGGCGTGATCGCGTTGGTGTTGCAGCCCTCCACGCCGTCGGCGCGCGGATGGCCGGCGGGCGTGACGCCGACGTCAAGCACCAGATTGGCCGGCGGCTCGAAATGGATGATCTGCCAGCGGTCGGCATTCACGTGCTTGCCGAGCTTCCGGAACAGGTTCGCCTTCCAGAACGGTGCCGGCTCGTGATCGGGGATGAGCCGCTGCACCACGACCTTGGCGGTGTCGCCCTTCGTCGTGATCGGGTGCTCGACGACGGCCTGGTTTCCAAGCGACGAGCGGTGGATGTAGGTCTCGTGCGTGAGATCGAGCAGGTTGTCGCTGATGAGCTGGTAGTGGCACTTGACGTAGGTGGTTCCGCCGCAGGCAGTCCAGTCCGGATGATCCATGCGCTGAAAGATCGCGGGAATCGTTGCCGGATCGGCCTTCGCCGCATCGCCGGGCCATACCCAGAGCCAGCCATAGCGTTCGACGAGCGGGAAGGCCCGCACGCGCGCGCGGGGCGGGATGTTGGGCTGGCCCGGAATCTCGACGCATTTCCCGCGCCCGTCGAAGCGCAGGCCGTGATAGCCGCAGCGCACGGTGCCGCTTTCGAGCCATCCCTTGGCGAGCGGCATTTCGCGATGGCAGCAGCGGTCTTCCAGCGCCACCGCCGTCCCGGCTTCGTCGCGGAACAGCACCAGCGGTTCGTTGCAGATCGTGCGCGCCAGGATCTTTCCGGCCTCGACCTCGTGCGGCCATGCGGCCACATACCAGGCATTCATGACGAAGGGCATCGCCCGCCTCCCTCACCGCTGGCGAAAGGCTAGGCCCGCGCTCCGCGGCCTGTCAATCCGGAAAAGTGCAAACGCACATATTCGGGCGCGCAAAAAAGGGGGAGGCCGCGCGGGCCTCCCCCGTGTTGCGCGCCGCGGCGGCTACATGTTGCAGCCGCTCGGCGGGTCCTGCACGTCCTTGATCGTGTCGAGCACCACATGCGTGGGCTTGCCGCCGATATCCTTCACCTCGATCATGTAGATGTTCTGCACGATGTTGTTGGTCTTGGGGTCGATGCGCATCGGCCCGCGCGGCCCGTCGTAGGTGGCCTTGCGGATGGCCTCCATCATCGCCTTCTTGTCGCCGGTCTTGCCGCCGACGGCCTTGAGGCCGAGCGCGATCATGCGGATCGCGTCGTAGCCGTTGATCGTCACCTCGTCGGGATCGCGCCCGTCCGAGCGCTTGCGGAAGTCCTCGACGAACTTCTTGTTCACCGGGTTGTCGAGCGTCGGCACGTAATTGATCGGCCCCACGAAGCCCACGGCCGACTTGCCTTGCTTGCCGATGAACAGCGGACCCACCGTCCAGGCCGGCCCGCTCAGCGGGATCTGCCCTTTCAGGCCGAACTTGTCGTATTCGACGACGTACTGGATGCCCATTCCGCCGGGGAAGAACACGTAGACGATATCCGGCTTCGCGGACTTGGCCTGCGCCAGATACGGGCCGAAATCCTTCGTCGAAAAGGGCGGATAGGCCTCGCCCACCATCTTGCCGCCGGCCTTCGTGAACTCGCGCTTGAAGATGTCGATGATCTCGCGCCCGCCGGCATAATCGGCGGCCATGCCGAACGCGGTCTTGTAGCCCTTCTTGAACAGCCAGGCGCCGCTGTCGCGGATGATCTGCTCGTTCGAGAAGGAAACGCGCATCACCCACGGGCTGCAATCCTTGCCCGTGATGTTGCCGGCGCCCGCGTTGATGATGATCGTCGGTTGCTGGGCCGCCACCGCTTCCTGGTGGATCGGGATCGCGAGATTGGAGGCGAGCCCGCCCAAAACGATATCGACCTTGTCGCTGCCGACGAGCTTCTTGAACTTCGCGATCGCCTGGGGCGGTTTGTTCTCGTCGTTCTCGATGATGAGCTCGAGCTTGCGCCCGTTGATGGCGCCGCCGACCTCGTCGACCGCCATCTTCATCGCGATTTCCATGGATTTCGAATAGATCTCGAACGGCGGCGCAAAAGGCAATACGACGCCGATCTTGATCGGCCCGCTTTGCGCCATCGCCGGCGCGGCCGCGAGCATCATCACGGGCAGAAGCCCGCAAAGCCTGCGTTTCATGTCGAACCTCCCTCGTTGGCGACACGTGCGCGGCGATGATAGCGCGGCGGCGCGGGCACACAAAGCAGAGTTACAGGCGCGGCGCGCGAATTTACGTCCTTTCGTCGCGAGCGGGCCGCCCGCAAACCGTCCACGGTGCCCATTTGAACGGCGCTGCGGCTTGCTCCCCCGGATCGATCCTTGTTAGATTTACTCAAATGGGGACCGGCAGGCCGCGAAGCGGCAGCGGCTGAAGCGCGAAAGCGCTTTGGCGACGGGAATATTTGCCGACGAAACGCGCTTTCCAACGCCTGCTTGCCCCGTCGTGCCGGACCGCTCCGGCACGCAGCCGAATGCGCAACGCGGGGCGATGGGAACCAGTCGAGAAACCGCAAAGCCGGCCGCCTGGCTGGAAGCCGTCCTGGAGGCGGCGGTGGACGGCATCGTCGTGATCGATGCCCGCGGAATCGTGCAGACCTACAACAAGGCGTGCGAGCGCATCTTCGGCCATGCCGCCGCCGAAGTCGTCGGCCGCAACGTCGCGATGCTGATGCCGTCGCCCGATCGCGAGCGGCACGACGGCTATATCGACGCGTACAAGCGCACCGGCGTTCGCAAGATCATCGGCATCGGCCGCGAGGTGACCGGCCTGCGCAAGGACGGCTCGACGTTCCCGATGGATTTGTCCGTCGCCGAAGTGCAGCAGGGCGCCGAGCCCGCTTTCGTCGGCATCATCCGGGACATCAGCGCGCGCAAGGCGGCCGAGGCGGAACTGCGCGAGCGCGAAGCGCGGCTCAGCACGATTCTCGGCACGGCCGTGGATGCCATCATCGTCATCGACGAGCGCGGCCTCATCGAATCCTTCAGCGCCTCCGCGGTCCGCCTGTTCGGCTACGAGCCGAAGGACGTGATCGGAAAAAACGTGAGCATCCTGATGCCCGCGCCGTATCGGGACGAACACGACGGATATATCCGCCGCTATCTGGAAACCGGCGAGCGCCGCATCATCGGCATCGGCCGCATCGTCGTCGGCCGACGGAGGGACGGAACCACGTTCCCGATGGAAGTGTCGGTCGGCGAAAGCCGCCTCGCCGACCGGCGCGTATTCACCGGTTTCATCCGCGACGTTTCCGAGCGCCAGCAGGCCGAGCGCCGCCTCCAGGAACTGCAGGCGCAGCTCGTTCACGTGTCGCGGGTCAGCGCGATGGGCGCCATGGCCTCGGCTTTCGCGCACGAGCTGAACCAGCCGCTCGGCGCCGCGATGAACTATCTCAATGCCGTGCGCCGCTGGCTCGAGGAAAGCACCGAGGCGCGCGCGCCGCGGATGCTCGAGGGCACGCAGCGCGCGGCGGCCGAGATCACGCGCGCCGGGCAGATCATCCAGCGGCTGCGCCAGTTCATCCAGAAGGGCCGCACGGACCGCTCGTGGGAACGGGTCGGCACCGTCATCGAAGAGGCGGCCGCGCTGGCGCTGGTGGGCGCCGCCGACCGCGCCATCGAAATTCACATCGAAATCGCGCCGAATCTGCCCGAGGCGCTGATCGACAAGGTGCAGATCCAGCAGGTATTGACGAACCTCATCCGTAACGCGGTCGAGGCGATGGCCAACGCGCCGAAGCGGCGCCTCACGATCACCGGCCGCCAAATCGGTGCCGAGGCGATCGAGATCGCGGTCGCCGACAGTGGCCCCGGCATCGCGCCGCAGGTGGCGAAAGATCTGTTCAAGCCGTTCATCACCACGAAACCCGCCGGCATGGGCGTCGGACTTTCGATCTGCCGGTCGATCGTGCAGAGCCACGGCGGCGAGTTGAAAGTGGAGCCGAACCCCGGCGGCGGCAGCATTTTCCGCTTTACGCTGCCGCTGAATGCGGCGGGTGCGCAGCCCGATGTCTGATCCGGCGCGCGTCTTCGTCGTCGATGACGACCAGGGCATGCGCGAGTCGCTGCGCTTCCTGCTCGAATCCGCGGGCTTCGCCGTGGAAACCTTCTCGTCGGCGCGCGACTTTCTCGAAGCCGGCGGCGCCGGCAAATCCGGCTGCCTCGTCGCCGACGTCCGCATGCCGGAAATGAACGGCCTCGAGCTGCAGGAAAAGCTGGCGGCCGAGGGCGCGCGCCTGCCGGTCATTCTGATGACCGGCCATGCCGACGTGCCGATGGCGGTCGGCGCCATGCGGGCCGGCGCGGCCGACTTCATCGAGAAGCCGTTCGCCGACGAAGCGCTGATCGCCAGCATCCGCCGCGCGCTCGCGCCGGCGCCGGAGCGCGAGCGGCCGGCGGCGCGCGAGGTGCCGGCCGATCTGGCGCTCCGCCTGGCCAGGCTCACGCCGCGCGAGCGCGAGGTGCTCGATCACCTCGTGCGCGGAAGCCAGCACAAGGTGATTGCGCACGCGCTCAACATCAGCCCGCGCACGATCGAGGTGCATCGCGCCCGCATCATGCAGAAGATGGAAGCGCGCAATCTCGCGCATCTCGTTCAGCTGGTGCTCACGGGCGGGCAGGGCGCCGGCAAGGGCTGAGGTCCGCGCAAGGCCGTAAGGGCCTGCCCCAATGGCGGCGGACGCGGGCTTCCGGTATGCCGCTGCGTGCCGGATCGCGCCGTGCCGCGGTTGGCCCGCGCATGGTTGCGCGGCGGCCGCCCTCGCCGGCGGGTGGAGACGAAGCGTGCAGGACATTTGCCGCAAGGTCATCATCGTCGAAGACGATCCGGGCATGCGCGGCTCGCTCGAATTCCTGCTCGAAGCGCACGGCATTGCCGTCGAGGCATTCGCCGCGGCGGACGAACTGGCGGACGGGCTCGATTCTCTCGCGCCGGCCTGCGCCATTTTCGACGTGCACCTGAACGGTGCGAATGGCCTGGCGGCCTATGAGCAGTTCCGGGCGCACGGCCGCGCATTGCCGGCGATCTTCATCACGGGCCGGGCCGACGACCTGATTCGCGCCCAGGCGCGCCGCCTGAAAGCCGTCGCGTTGCTGGAAAAGCCCTTTTCGGACAGTGCGTTGCTTGGCGCGGTCGAACGCGCGCTGGCGGCTTCCGCCACGCCCGCCGCCGCCTGATCCGAAGCCGCTTTCCGCCGGGCGGCACGCCCGCGCCCGAATTGGCATGGCGTTTCCGCTAAGTGCGTACGGGCAAGCCCTTACGGTCATCACCGAATTATGCCGGAGCCGGCCCCCGCTTAGGGTTCCCGTCATGAAGCGTTTCACGACGCGGAAGAGGGCATAGGCCATGTACGCGACCAGCAACGCGGCGATCACCGCGGCCCGCGCCTCGACGGCGATGGGTCTTCAGCCGGTTTCGGCGGCAACGATCGTTTTGGATCCGCTCGACCGGCTCGGCACCGTTTCGAAGTTCGAGCGGAACCAGACGATCTATTTCGAAGGCGACGAGGCCGGGCACTGCTACAGGGTCAAGAGCGGCACGGTGCGCCTCTGCAAAGTCACCGAAGACGGCCGCCGCCAGATCGCGGCGTTCCTCACGGCCGGCGATCTGTTCGGCTGGACGGACCATGGCCTCTACGGTTTTTCGGCCGAGGCCGTGACCGGCGTGACGCTCGAAAAATTCAGCCGAGTCCGCATCGAAGATGCGGTGAAGGCCAATCCCGCGCTGGGCCGCCGCATCCTGGCGCTGCTCTCGACCCAGCTCGCGTCGGCGCACGAGCACCTGCTGCTGCTCGGGCGCATGACGGCCGCCGAGCGCATCGCGAATTTCCTGCTGGACCTCGGCAAGCGCCAGCACAAGGACGGAACCGTTTTGCTGGCGATGTGCCGGAAGGACATCGCCGATTACCTCGGCCTCACCGTCGAGACGGTGAGCCGCACGATGAACGCGCTGAAGCGCAAGGGCATCATCGCCTTCGCCGAGCCCGAGAACGTGCGGCTGAAGCAGAGCGGCGCGCTCGAGCGCCTCGCCATGACCGCCTGAGCGCGGCGCGCTAGGCGCTGAACAGCAGAATGCTGGTTCCGCCGTCGACGTAGATCACCTGGCCGTTCACGTAGCTGCTCGCCGCCGAGGCGAGGAAGATCGCGGCGCCGGCGAGTTCGGAAGGCTCGGCCCATCGCTTCAGCGGAACGCTGCGGTCGATGATGCCCTTCCATTGCGGGTTCTCGGAGATCGCGCGGTTCATCTCCGAGCGCACGGTTCCGGGCGCGATGCCGTTCACGTTGATGCCGCGCTCGCCCAGCTCCACCGCCAGCGATCGAACGAGGCCGGCGAGGCCAGCCTTGGTGGCGGGGTAGGCGATGTCGCCGGCCATCGCGAACTGGTCGGCGAGCGAGGTGACGAAGATCAGCCGCCCGGAGCCGCGCGCGAGCATGTGCCGTGCCGCGACTCGCGCGAGGTGATAGGGCGCCACGAGATTCGTCTCGAGCAGCGCGCGAAAATCCTTGGTTTCCACCTGCTCGAGCGGGCGCCGGTCGCGCGCGCCCGCGTTGCAAACGAGGCCGTCGAGGCGCCCGTGCGTTTTCGCGACATCGTCAAGCGCCGCTCCGCCGGCGGCGAGATCGCTCACGTCGAACGGCACCACGAAACTGCGCGGAATGTTCTTCGCGCGCGCCTCGAGGGTCGCGCGGTTCCGGCTGTTGAGCCCCACGACGGCGCCGGCCGCGGCCAGGCCTTCGGCAATGGCGAGTCCGATGCCGGAGGAAGCGCCGGTCACGACCCAAACCTGGTCTTTGAGCGAGAAGAGATCGAGGCCGCGCGGCATCGGATCGGGAGCGGAGCTCATGCGTCCTCGTCAGTGTTCGTGGTCGTGCATGCGCATGAGGCGCAGCGCGTTGCGGTAATAGATCTTGCGCCGGTCGTCCTCGGAGATGTCGAGTTCGTCGATCGCCTTGATCGTCTCGCGGATGAACATCGGCCCGCCTTCCGGATCGAACGGGCAGTCGCTGGCGAACAGCACGCGGTCGGCGCCGAAGAAATTCAGCCCGCAGCAGATCGCGGCCCTGGAGCCGCCCACCGCCGTGTCGCCGTAGAACATGCGGAAATACTCGACCGGCCGCTTCACCATGCTCTTCAGCAGCGCGCCGTAGTCCTCGTCCGAGGTGCGCGAGCCGAGCTGGTCCCAGAGCGGGCCGACGCGGCCCTCGAAATACGGGATCATCGCGCCGAGATGGTGCGTGATGATCTTTATCTCGGGCAGCCGGTCGAGCACGCGCGAGAAGACGAGCCGCGCCATCGCCACGCTGGTTTCGTAGGGCCAGCCCAGCACCTGCCAGATCTCGTATTTCGA
>CAZUYG010000090.1:0-8691 GCA_964624265.1 uncultured Candidatus Odyssella sp. | reverse complement strand
CTGCGCAAGGAAGTGGGCTTCCTCTCGGCGCTCAACTGGTCGCTCGGCAGCCTCATCGTCATTCCCGCGATCATCGCGTTCGGCCTCTACACCTACCGGCAGCTTCCGCGCATCTTCGAGCAGCTCGCCAAGCGCCACATGGTCGTCGACGAGGCTCTGCGGCCCGTCGATGCCGCCGCGATCCAGGAGCAGTGGCGGCGCTCGGGGCGGACGATCGCCATTCTCTCGGCCGCCGTGTTCGTCGTCGCGATCGCCTATTCGCTGTGGGAGTTCTACTACGTCGTCGGCCAGCATTATCTGCGCGGGAGCTTCCCGGCCGACGTGCGCCTCACCGATGCGTATCAGGAGCGCGATTGGTCCGTGGCCGCGCTGCTCGGCACGACCGAGTCGCACGGCATCAGCAAGACGGCGAACGGCATATTCGCGCTGCTGGTCTATGTCCTCTATGCCGGCCTCACTTCCGGTTTCGTTTTCAGCATCTACGTCTATCTCGTCGGCATCGCGGTGTTCGTCTACGGGCTTGCGCATCGCGAGCAGGGGCTCCGCCTCGTGCCGGATCTGAGCGGCAGCGAAGCGGCTTACGACCGGCGCGCAGGCCTCCAGGTGTTTGAGCCGCTCGTGCAGAACGCGCTGTTCGTCACGCTGCTGAGCTTCTTGATGCTGTTCCTCATCCACCTCCAGAACGTCTATCTGCGCGTGCTCGTGCCGTCGGTGTACGAGTTCGCGTTTCCGAACCTCGCCGGCGACAAGGGCTTCATGGGACTCCTGGAATCCCTCGCCGGCGCCGTCACCGCGCGCGCCGGACTCGCCAATCTCAACAGCGCGCTCGCCTACGGCTTCGGCTCGTTCCTGTTCGTGCTCGTATTGGCGATGCTCGCCGCGACTCTGCGGCTCGCCGCGCAGCGTAGCCGGCAGCGCCTGTTCGATGCGCTGGCCGACGAGAACGCGGCGCTGCCGGCGTGGCTGGCGCCGCTCGGCCGCGAGAAATGCCTCGCGCGGCTCGAGGCCATGTCGATGTGGCCGGCGCGCTGGCCGCGCGTGAATCAGCTCGCGCTCGCCACCGTCGTCGCGGCGGTATGCCTCGTGTTCTACAAGCTGGGCCTCATCGTCGTGGCGCTCGGCCTCGTCCTGGTCTGCTATCGCCTGTTCTCGGCCAAGGCCGCGCTTGCGCGCTGACGGGTCAGCGCTTTGCGAGCAGCGCCGCGGCCTCCGCTTCCACGCGCGCGACCGCCGCCTCGCCGTCCGCGCCCTTTTCCAGTTGGGCGTACCAGGCGCGGATGTTTTCCGTGCTGATCTTGCGGACGTTGTTCTCCTTCGCCCATTCGTGACCGATCCTGCGGCCGAGCGCGAACAGCCGCGCCGAAAGCGCTTCGCGCCGCCCGGCCGGCGCCGCGGCCACGAGGCGGCGCATCGTTTCGTGCCAATAGGGCGCGCCCGAGCGGCAGACGAAAAAGCTCAGCCCCGTGCAGTGGCCGGTCCAGAAGCGCGCGTACCAGAGGCGGTGATTGGCGTCGTCGAACGCGAGGCGCTCGTCGGGAACGGGCAAGTGCTCCGCCTGCGCTGCGATCGGCGTGGCGGCGAGGAAAGCGGCTGCGACAAGGGCTCTGAGGCCCGGCACATTCGAACTCCGTTGACGCGCGAGCCTTCCGCGCCGGATGGACGACGTCAAGCGGCGAGGCGGACGAAGACACCGTAGTGATCGGCGACGGTCACGTTGCCCACGCCCGGAACCGACACGACGGGCTCGGTGAGCACGATGCGCGCCTCGGCGACGCGCCACCGCGCCAGCCGCTCGCGCTTCAGGAAGATATGGTCGATGCGCTGCGGGCGCTGGTGACTGTGCGGCCCGCGCTTGTTCAGCGGCTGCTGCGAATCCCACGTCACCGCGCCGGCCGCCGCCGCTTCGCCCACGCTCGCGGCGAACAGGTCGGCATAGCCGCGCGCCAGCACCTGGCGGTAGTTGCCCATCGAGACCGGCGGACCGGCGTTGAGATCGCCGATCAGCACCGCGGTGGAATGGGGTGCGCCATCGTCGGCGAGATCGAGGATCGCGTCGATCTGGCGCGCGCGGAACGCGTCGGCCTCGGCCGATTCGGGGTCGTGCCGGGTTCCGCCCGCCGTCGTGTGGAACGACAGCAGGCGCAACGGGCCGAACTCCGGCGTTTCGTGCGTGGTTTCGAACACGCCGCGATGCACGAAGAATTTTTCGTCGCGCGGCGCCTCCTTGAACGGGTGGAAACGCGCATCGGCGATCGGAAAGCGCGAGAGCACGAGCAGGCCGCTGTCGAGCTTGTGCGGCGGACGCCCGCGCGGGAAATCGGCGTGCGGCCAGCGGTCGGCCAGCGCCTTCATCACCGCGCGCTTGTGCGAAACCTTGTAGATCTCCTGCAACGCGATGATGTCGGCATCGACGTCGCGCAGCGCCGCCGGCAAGGCTGCTAAGCGCGGCGCGATGAACGGCGCCGGCTCCAACAGCGCGCGCCCGAGCGCGCCGATCCGCAGCAGCCCGCAATTCAGCGTGAGGAGCGAAACCGAGGTCGCCACGGGATCATGCCCTTTCCATGACGACGAGATCGTCGCGGTGGATCAGCTCGTCGCGGCCGCGATAGCCGAGGATCGCTTCGATCTCGGCGCTCTTGCGGCCCTTGATGAGGGTTGCGTCCTCGGCGGAGTAGGCGGAGAGCCCGCGCGCGAGCTCGCGGCCCGCCGTGTCGCGCACCATGATCGCGTCGCCGCGCCGGAAGCGGCCTTCGATCGAGACGATCCCGGCCGGCAGCAGGCTGCGCCCGCCGCGCAGCGCCTTGGCCGCGCCGTCGTCGACGGTCACGGCGCCGCCGGAAAGAATGGCCGAGGCGATCCAGCGCTTCCTCGCCGTGCGCGGCTCGGCCGGCGGCAGGAACCAGGTGCAGCGCGCGCCGCGCCGCAGCGCCTTGAGCGGATGCAGGATGCGCCCGTCGCCGATCACCATGCGGCAGCCGGCGCCGAACGCGATCTTCGCCGCCTCGATCTTGGTGATCATGCCGCCGCGGCTGTCGGCGCTGATCGGCGCGCCGGCCATGCCCGCGATGTCGGGCGTGATCTCGCGGATCTCGGGCAGGTGCTTCGCGGTGTCGTCGGTCTTGGGATTGGCGGTGTAGAGGCCGTCGATGTCGGAGAACAGCACCAGCGTGTCGGCGCTCACCATCTGCGCGACGCGCGCGCCGAGCCGGTCGTTGTCGCCGAAGCGGATTTCCTCGGTGGCCACGGTGTCGTTCTCGTTGATGACCGGCACCGCGCCGAGCTCGAGCAGGGTCAGAAGCGTCGCGCGCGCGTTCAGATGGCGGCGGCGCTCCTCGGTGTCGCTCAGCGTCACGAGCACCTGCGCTGCGGTGATGTCGTGCCGCGCGAGCGCTTCCTGATAGGCGTGCGCGAGGCGCACCTGACCGGCCGCGGCCGCCGCCTGCTTCTCCTCGAGGCGCAATTCGCCGCCGGCGAGGCCCAGCAGCCGCTTGCCCGAGGCGATGGCGCCGGAGCTGACGATCACCACCTCTTGTCCGGCCTTGCGACATTCGGCGACGTCGTCGGCGAGCGCGTCCAGCCACTCGCGGCGAATCTGCCCGGCGCGATCGTCGACGAGCAGCGCCGAGCCGATCTTGAGGACGATGCGCTTGGCCTCGGCGATGCGGTCGAGCGCGCTCATGCCGCCTGCTCCGCGCGGTGTTCGGCCTCGCGCGCCTCCTGGATCACGGCGAACAGCGCCTTCAGCACCTCGTCGCGGCCCTGGCCGCTGACGCCCGAGAGCAGATGCACCGGCTTCTTGGCGCTGCGGCGCAGCTTGGTCTGCTTTTCCTTGATCGCGGCGGCGTCGAGCGCGTCGATCTTGTTGAGCGCGACGATCTCGGGCTTGTCGGCGAGGCCATGGCCGTAGGCCTTGAGCTCGCCGCGGATCGTGCGGTAGCTCGCCTGCACGTCGTCGGCCGTGCCGTCCACGAGATGGAGCAGAACCCGGCAGCGCTCGACATGGCCGAGGAAGCGGTCGCCGATGCCCTTGCCTTCATGCGCGCCTTCGATGAGGCCGGGAATGTCGGCGAGCACGAATTCGCCGCCGTCGAGCGAGACGACGCCCAGCTGCGGATGCAGCGTTGTGAACGGATAGTCGGCGATTTTCGGCCTGGCGTGCGAGACGATCGAGAGGAACGTCGATTTCCCGGCGTTCGGCAGGCCGACGATGCCGGCATCGGCGATCAGCTTGAGCCGCAGCCAGAGCCAGCGCTCTTCGCCGGGCCAGCCGGGCTCGGCCTTTCTCGGGGCGCGGTTGGTGGAACTCTTGAAGGCGGCATTGCCGCGCCCGCCGTCGCCGCCTTTGGCGAGCAGCACACGCTGGCCGGGCTTGGTGAGATCCGCGACGAGCGTTTCCTTGTCGTCTTCGAAGATCTGCGTGCCGGCCGGCACCTTGATGATGATCGTCTCGGAATTGGCGCCGTGCATGTCCTTGCCCATGCCGCGCTCGCCGCGCTCCGCCTTGAAATGCTGGCGGTAGCGGAAATCGATCAGCGTGTTGAGGCCGTCGGCGGCCTCGGCGATCACGTCGCCGCCGCGTCCGCCGTCACCGCCGTTCGGCCCGCCCATGTCGACGAACTTCTCGCGCCGGAACGCGACGGCGCCGGGCCCGCCGTCGCCCGACTTCACGAAGATCTTGGCCTCGTCGAGGAATTTCATGGGGTGTGCAAAAGAAAAGGGGGACGGCGCCGGGCCGTCCCCCTGTTCGCGAATGTGCGTGTCCGGCGGACGGCGTTATTCGGCGGCGCCGCCCGGGGCCGGGACGATCGTGACGAAGTTCCGCTCCTTGGCCTTGCGGTAGAACTTCACCGTGCCGGGAACGAGCGCGAACAGCGTGTGGTCCTTGCCCATGCCGACATTGGGGCCGGGGTGATAGACCGTGCCGCGCTGACGGACGAGGATCATGCCCGATTCGACGGCCTGGCCGCCGAAGCGCTTCACGCCGAGCCTTTGGCCCGAAGAGTCGCGGCCGTTGCGCGAAGAGCCGCCTGCTTTCTTGTGTGCCATCGTTCTGCTCCTGCTGCCGCGCCGGTTACTTCGTCTCGGCCGCGGCTTCGATCTTGGCCGGCTTCGTGGGCTTCGCCCCGCCGGTGAGGATTTCCTCGATGCGCAGCACGGTGAGATGCTGGCGGTGGCCCTTCGTGCGGCGATAGTTGTGCCGGCGGCGCTTCTTGAAGATCACCACCTTGTCGGCGCGATCCTGCGCGATCACGCGCGCGGCAACCGAGGCGCCGGAAACGAGCGGGGCGCCCACTGCGGCGGTGTCGCCGCCGGTGACCGCGAGCACTTCGCCGAACACGATCTGATCGCCGGCGTCGCCCGCCAGGCGCTCCACCTTGATCACGTCGTTCGCGGCGACGCGGTATTGCTTTCCGCCGGTGCGGATGACGGCCTGTGTCATGTTGCTAACCGATTGGCGCCGTTCACAAAAATAATAGTCCGGCCAGGGCGCCCCGGGCCGGAACGCGCGGAATATAGCGACGCGAAAAGGGGTGTCAAGCCGCGGCAATGCCGCGATTCTTGCCCGCGCGCGGCGGCGGGAATTCGCGCTTGTTCGCCCGGAACGCGCTCCCTAAAGTCCGCCGCCTTCGCCCTAGCCATACAGCCACGGGAGACGGGGAGATAATGACGGCGCCTGCGATTGCCAAGAAAGAACCGGCCGGCCTCACGCTCGAGGCGGGCAAGACCTATGCGTGGTGCGCCTGCGGGCTCTCCCAAAAGCAGCCGTTCTGCGACGGCGCGCACAAGACGACCGAGCTCAAGCCGGTCGTCTTCAAGCAGGAGAAGACCGAGGAAGTGTGGCTCTGCCAGTGCAAGCAGACCAAGGACAAGCCGTTCTGCGACGGCACGCACAACGGCCTCTGAGCGTATCGGAAAAGGGGCACAACCCCCCTTTTCATCGTTGAAAGCGACGGCGGGGTTTCGATGAAGCGATTTACGATGGCGGCCGCGGCATTGCTCGGTCTCGGCCTGCTCGCGGGTTGCGGCGGCATCCCCAAGGACCGCGGCATCTGCCCGCGCGTGGCGATTCTCGCCGACGCCGGCAAGGTGACGAAGTTCCGCGCCGGAGCGCCCGAAACGCCGGAGAACGTCGAGTTCACGGCGCAGATGCGCAACATCCGCATCACGTGCAAATACAACGATCAGCTCAACACCGAGTTGGAAGGCGACGTTTACGTGACGATGGTGGTCGAGAAGGGGCCGGCCATGAGCGGCGACGCCGCCGAGGTGCCGTATTTCATCAGCGTCACCGACCGCCGCGGCACGGTTCTCAACAAGCGCGAATTTCCGCTGCGCATCAGCTTCTCCGGCAACCGCGCGGTCGAGCACACCGAGCGGAGCTGGCAATACTATCGCCTGCGCCGCGGCTATTCCGGGCTCGAATACGAAACCTGGGCCGGCTTCCAGCTCGACGACCGGCAGCTCGAATACAACCGCCGCGCGGCGGCGCAGTGAGCGTCTTTTTCGCGATCCCGCTCCTTGACAAACGGGGGCGCTGCGCTAGCTAATCGCGTTCTCGCACGGCCGAAGACCTCGACGGGAGAGAGTGGCATCGCGAAGCGCCGGAGGCGCCCGCGAAGCCATCGCCGAAGGAGCAACCGCCCCGGAAACTCTCAGGCAAACGGACCGTCGGGCGAGGCGACTCTGGAAAGCGAAGCGAGCCATGGCCGTGATCGGCCACGGCGCGCTTCCACCGAAGGAGAAAGCGGCGCTCGCCAGCACGAGCGCGCAGCGAATCTCTCAGGTCCCAAGACAGAGTGGGGCGTTCTCTCCGGTGCCCGCGCTTTCGGGCCCGGAGCGGCGCAACCGCGGACCGGGGCCGTGATTTGACGCAATCCCAGGGCGAGAGCTTGAAAACAACGCCGCTTCACGCGCTCCACAAGGCGCTTGGCGCGCGCATGGTGCCCTTCGCCGGCTACGACCTGCCGGTGCAATACCCTTCCGGAATCCTGAAAGAGCACGAGCAGTGCCGCGCCAAGGCGGCGCTGTTCGATGTTTCGCACATGGGCCAGGCGGTCTTGCGCGGGCCCAATGTCGAGGCGGCGCTGGAAACGCTCGTGCCGGGCGACATCCACGGCCTCGGCGTCGACCGCATGCGCTACACGCAGTTCACGAACGCCGAAGGCGGCATCCTCGACGACCTCATGGTCACGCGCCGCGCCGACCGGCTGTTCCTCGTCGTCAACGCCGCGCGAAAGGAGCACGATTTCGCGCATCTCGAGCGGCATCTCGGCGCCCGCGGCTGCACGCTCGAAATCCTCGCGACGCGGGCACTGCTCGCGCTGCAAGGGCCGGCCGCCGCGGCGGCGCTCGCGCGCATCGTGCCCGGCGCCGAGAAACTCGAATTCATGGCGGGCGCCGATCTCCGTGCCGGCGAAGTGCCGGTCTATGTCAGCCGCTCCGGCTACACCGGCGAAGACGGCTTCGAGATCTCGATCGCGGCGGAAAGCGCCGACGCGTTCGCGCGCCGGCTGCTGTCGGAGCCGGAAGTGGCGCCGGCCGGGCTGGGCGCGCGCGATTCGCTGCGCCTCGAGGCCGGGCTCTGCCTCTATGGCCACGACATCGACGAGACGACGTCGCCGATCGAGGCGGGCCTCGCCTGGTCGATCGCGCGGCGGCGGCGCGAGCAGGGCGGCTTTCCCGGCGCCGCGCGCATCCAGCGCGAGTTGAAGGAAGGCGCCCCGCGCCGGCGCGTCGGCATGCGGCCCGAGGGCCGCGTTCCGGCGCGCGAAGGCACCGAGATCACCGACGAAAACGGCAAGCCGGTCGGCAAGGTGACGAGCGGCGGCTTCGGGGCCACCGCCGGCGGCCCGATCGCGATGGGCTACGTGGCGCCGGAGGCCGCGAAGGCGGGCGCGCGCGTGAACTTCCTCGTGCGCGGCGAGGCGCGGCCCGGCGCCGTGGTGAAAATGCCGTTCGTGCCGCACCGCTACGCGAAGGGATAGAGAATCGGAGGGGAACGGAGATGGCGAAGCAGTACACGAAAGAGCACGAATGGATCGACGTGGCCGGTGGCGTCGGCGCGGTCGGCATCAGCGAATACGCGCAGGAGCAGCTGGGCGACGTCGTCTTCGTCGAGCTGCCGAAGGTCGGCGCCACGGTCGCGCAGCACGGGCAGATCGCGGTGGTCGAATCGGTCAAGGCGGCGAGCGAGATCTATTCCCCCGTGTCGGGCACGATCACGGAAGTCAACGACGCGCTCGCGAAAGAGCCGGCGCTCGTGAACCAGTCGGCCGAAGACAAGGGCTGGTTCTTCAAGATCAAACTCTCCGATCCCGGCGAACTGACGGGGCTCATGGACGCCGCGGCCTACCGGAAATTCACCGAGGGGAAGGCGTGAAGCCAGAGGAGCGAACCCCATGAACGTCATCCCCGGCGGGGCGCGGCCCGCGCTCGAAGCGCTGGAGCAGCGCGACGATTTCGTGCGCCGGCACATCGGGCCGGGCGAGGCCGAAATCCGCGCGATGCTCGGCACGCTCGGCGAGAGCACGCTCGGGAAGCTCGTCGCGCACGCGATGCCGAAGGCGATCTTCGATCCCGAGCCGCTCGACCTGCCGCCGGCGATGACGGAAAGCGAGGCGCGCCGTCTGCTCCACGGAATGGCGCAAAAGAACCGCGACCTCGTTTCGATGATCGGGCTAGGCTATTCCG
>CAZUYG010000089.1:0-8797 GCA_964624265.1 uncultured Candidatus Odyssella sp. | reverse complement strand
CGATGACGTAGCGGTCGTCGAACGGCTTCACGAGCACGCACTGCTTCTCGCGCCGGAGCGCCTCCGTGATCTTTTCGCGCGAATCCTTGTAGCGGTCGTAGAGCACGATTTCGGCGCCGAACGCCCGGGTACGCGCGATCTTGAGCGGCGGCGCGTCCTTCGGCATGACGACCGTCGCCGGGCAGCCCACCTCGCGCGCGGCGGCGGCCACGCCCTGGGCATGATTGCCGGAGGAATAGGCGATGACGCCCGCGCGCCGCTCCTCGGGCGACAGCCGCGAGATGCGGTTGAAGGCGCCGCGGAACTTGAACGACCCGGTCTTCTGCAGCGGCTCGGGCTTCACATAGAGCGTGCCGCCGAGCTCGGCGTCGAGCAGCGGCGCGTTGAGCAGCGGCGTGACCGCGGCGCGGCCCGCGAGGCGCCTGGCGGCATCCAGCACGTCGTCGAACGAAGGCAGCGCCATGCTGCCGGGGGCGAGGGCGTCCATCGAGCGCTCCGATCAGAGGCCGAGCAGCGCCGGCAGGTCGGCGAGCGTCTTGCACTCGTGCGCCGGCGCACCGGGAAGATTCTCGCGCGGCTGGCCGGTGCGGTTGAGCCATGCGGTCGGGAAGCCGAAATGTTGCGCGCCGTGCGCGTCCCATCCGTTCGACGAGAAGAACGCGATGCGCGCGGCCGCCACGCCGAAATGATCGCAGGCGAGCTGGTAGACGCGCCGGTCCGGCTTGAAGATCTTCACCGCATCGACCGAAAGCGAAACCTCGAGAATCGTATCGAGCTTCGCGTGCTTCGCCGCCGCCGCGAGCATGTCGGGCGAGCCGTTCGAGAGAATCGCGAGCCGCACGCCCTTGTCCTTGAGCCGCGCCAGCACGCCCGGAACTTCCGGAAACGGATCGATGTTGCGGTAGCAGTCCATGAGATCGGCGCGCAGCTTCGCATCGGCGATCCCGAGCGCCTGCATCGCCACGTCGAGCGCCTCGCCGGTGACTTGCCAGAACGGCGCATAGGCGCCCATCAGGCTGCGCAGCCAGCTGTATTGGATCTGCTTCTGGCGCCACAGCGCGGACAGTTCGTCGGCCTTTCCGCCGAGCCGCGCGCGGCAGCGCGCCGCCGCCGAATTGAAATCGTAGAGCGTGCCGTAGGCGTCGAAGACGCAGGCGGCGATGTTCGCGAATGCGGCCAAGGCAAACCCTCCCGGAACGGCGCTTTATAGCCCAGCGCGGCGTGGCTTTCACCGGCGAACACCGGACCCCGCGGCCGGCCGCCTGCACTGCATGCGCGCCGCGCGGTCCGCTTGCGGGCGTCAGCAGGCCGGCCAGGCCGTCCTGTTGTCGGCCTTCGCCTTGCGGAGAACCGGTATCTGGTCGGGCTTCTTGCCGCCCTCGAGGCCCTTGTTGGCCTTGGTCTCGTCGACGGTGGCGATCTGCGACCCGTTATCCGAGCTGAGCGGCACGGCCACCACCGCGTCGCTTTCCTCCTTCACCAGCAGAGCGTTGCACATGGCGGGGTCGACCACCGGCGCCTGCCAGTGCGCGGTGATGCGCGGCAGGTCCACCGTGTCGCCGAGACGGAGGCGATAGACCGCGTGGTTCTCGAGCACGAGCTTGGTGTAGAGGCGGGTCTCCTCGAACGGGATCAGCTCGATCCAGTCGGCCCATTCGGTCTTCCCTTTGCGCGGGTCGCCGTGCAGCGCGAGCCAGCGGTCGACGCGGCCGGCGCCGGCGTTGTAGGCGGCGATCATCAGCGGATAGGAGCCCTGATAGATGTCGCGCAGCCGCGCCAGGTGCTGCGTGCCGAGCCGGAGATTGTAGACCGGATCGCTGGTGAGGCGGTTCAGCACGTAGGGCATCTGCGCATCGCGCGCCTCGGCCTTCGCGGTGAACGGCATGAGCTGCATCAGGCCGCGCGCGCCGGCGTGGCTCTTCGCGGCGGCCATGAACTCGCTCTCCTGGCGGATCACGGCATAGACCAGCGCGGGCTCGATCGAATTCGCCTCCGGCAGATCGAGCGTCGGGAAGCCAAAGGCGGTGATGGCCGCTCCGTCGCGCGCCGCGAGCTTCGCGAAGCGCACCTCGCTCTGCGTGCGCAGATCGGGCGGCGTCAGGTCGAGGGCGAATTTCGCCATGTAGGCGTGCTGCGCGGCCGACCATCCGCCGCCATTCCAGGCCGCGCGCACGGCGAAGGCGCGCGCGCCGCGCGCCTCGCCGGCCGCGCGTAGCAAATGTGCGGCCCGCACGAGCTCGTCGCCCCAGAACCTGTCGTCCGGCGCGCCGGGCGCCGCGGCGTCGAGCTTCAGCTCCTTGAAGCCGAGGCGCTGGGCGGCGAGCTGGCCGTGAAACGTCGAGGCCGCGGCGGCGGCACGCGCGAGGAACTCGCGCGCCTTCGCGGCATCGCCGCGCGCTTCGGCCGCGCGTCCGCGCCAGTAGTCGAGGCGGGCCGCCTCCCAGCCCCAATGCTTCACCTTCGCCGCGGCGGCGAAATGAGCCTCGCCGGCGTCGGCCCGGCCGAGCAGCCGGAGCGCGATGAAGCCGGCGAGGAACTCGGCCTCGGCCAGGCTCTCGCCCTCGCGTTGGCGATGGTTCTTGGCGAGATCGTACGCGGCCTGATACTGCCGCCGCCCGATCGCGTCACGGATCAGGATGTCGAATTCCTTCCACCAGTGCTCGGGATCGTGCAGGCGGGCGGGCAGCGCCGCCGCGACCGCGAGCGCCTGCGCCGGCCGGTTGCCGCGCCGGTGCCAGCGCATCAGGTCGTAGAGGAAACTCTCGCTCTGGCGCGCCGCGGCGGGCGCTTCCGCGATCGCGGCCTCGACCGCCGCCGGCTTCCAGCGCAGCGATTCGTCGCGCAGCTTGAAGCGCGCCTCGACCGTGGCGCGGTCGTCCTTGCCGAGCGAAACCTTCTTCAGAAGCTGCTGCGCGAGCCGCTTCTGGCCGAGCGAAACGAGGTGGGCGATGCGCTCGGCATGATCCTCCGATCGCAGCTCGGCGCCGTGGCGGCGCATGATCTCGGCCTCCTCGGCATCGGTCAGGCGGATGCGCGCCCATGACCGGCGCAGCAGATCGAGCGCCTCCTTTTCCTTGCCCTGCGCTTTCAGCGCGGCGAAAGCCTCCATCAGGCCCCCGCCGGTTTCCGGAAGACGGTCGGCGAACCAGGCGAGCAGCAGATCGGCGCGCGTCTTCGCCGTGATCGAGCGGTCGGCCGTGCGCGCCACGTATTCCATCGCCGGCCAGTGCGGATTGTCCCGGAGAAACGCCGCAACCTCGGCGAAATCCGCGCGCGCGTCCTTGCGCACGAACGCGTACCACGCGATTAGCTTGCGCGCCGCCGGGTCCTGCGCCTGCGCCCGCAGCGCGAGCGCCGCCGGCGCATTGCCGACTGCGAGCGCGCGCAGCGCATTGGACACGACAGCGGCGTCGGCGGGATTGTAAGCCTTGGCTTGCGCCAGGACGAGCGGCGCGGCGACGAGCGCGCCGGCGATCAGCGCGGCGGCCGGTGCGCATGGCCAGTAGCGACGCCGTTCTCCCACCAATCCGTCCCCAATTTGCGGCGGCTGGATGCCCGCCGCGTATCGTAGAGGCCTCGCCACTTCGAGGCCATACGAATCGCTACGAAGCCGGGATTGGTTAAGGCTCGGGCGGAAGCTCGGGCGCGGGCTTCAGCGCATCGCCCTCCTGCGGCCGCCACAGCGATCCCGGCTGCGCGGCGAGCGATTTCAGCCCGGCGCGGTGGCGGTAGATCGCGAGATTTTCCAGAACCCGCTGCACGTAGTTGCGGGTCTCTTCGAACGGGATCGATTCCATCCAGTCGAGGATGTCGACATTGCCGCGGCGCGGATCGCCGTAGCGCGCCAGCCACTTGTTCAGATTGCCCGGGCCTCCGTTGTAGGCGGCGGCGGCGAGCGGGTAGAGGCCGCCGTAGCGCGCAACGAGGTCGCCGAGGAAATCCGTGCCGAGGCGGAGATTATAGCCATCGTCCGTCGTCAGCTTGGCAAGGTCGAAGCGGATCTTGAGCCGCCGGGCCTGCTCGCGCGCGGTCGCGGGCATGAGCTGCATGAGGCCGCGCGCGCCGGCGGGGCTGCGCGCCGCGAGGTAGAACTCGCTCTCCTGCCGGATGATCGCGTGCGCGAAATGCGGCTCGACCTTGCTTTCGGCCGGCAGATCGAGGGTCGGGAAGCCGAGCGCGAACAGCGGAACGCTTTTCACGGCCGCCCGCCGCGCGGCGCGGACCGCCACCTCGCGGCGCTTCACGCCGTTGGCCGCGAAATCCGCCAACGCCGCCCAGCGTTCGGGCGCGTCCGCATCCATCGCGAGGTCGTTCAGCAACAGGTGCGCAGTGTCATCCTCGCCGAGCGCGGCGAACAGCGTGGCGGCCCGCGCGCGCTCGTCTTCCGCCAGTGCCTTGCGCGCGGCCTCGGGCACGAACAGGTCGGCGGGCAGCGCGAGCCGCTCATGGCCGAGCGCGGCGGCCGCCAGCTGGCCGTAGAAGACGTGCGGATAGCCCGCCGCCAGGATCAGCCAGCGCTGCTCGGCCTCCTTGTCGCCGATGGCGGCGGCGGCGCGCGCCGCCCAATAAGCGCCGCGGCCGCGCGAGATCGCGGCGCCGGATTTGTCGTGCAGCCGCGCGAAATGGGCGAGCGCGTCGGCCGGCTTGTTGAGCTTTCGCAGCGCGACCCAGCCGGCGAAGAACTCCATCGTCGCCCAGGTTTCCCCGGCTGCGGCGGCGGCCAGCCCGGCGGCGGCGCGATAGGCAGCCTCGTGGCTGCCCGCATCGACCAATTCGCGCGCGACGCGGCCGCCGACGAGGCGCCAGCGGCGCGAGTCGGGATCTTCGAGGACGGGCTTTTCGAGCAGCTTGGCCGCGGCCTCGAACCGGTCGCCGCGCTGGTTCCAGCTCACCTCGTCGAACCGGAAATCGGACTCCTCGCGAATCGCCCCGGGCAGCTTCGCGATCACCGGCTCGATTTCGTGCGGCGCCGACGTGCGCGATTGCATCGTGATCCGCAGCGCGATGGCCGCCTTATCTTCGGCCGGCAGGATCGACCGTTCCCACAGGGCCTGCGCCTGCGCCGTGCGGCGCGCGCGCAGCAGCGCGAAGATGCGCAGGCGATCGTCCTCCGGCGCGATGTACTTGCCGAAGCGCCGCAGGAACGCGATTTCGTCCTGCGCCGGCATGAGCACGTCGACCCAGGCGCGCTTCGCGGCATCGCGCGCCTCGTCCTCCTTGCCGGCGCGGGCGAGCGTGGCGATGTAGGTGCTCCAGTCTTTGACGCCGCGCGGCGGAGCCTCCTTGAACCAGGCGATGATCGCGTCGGCGGCGTCGCCATTGCCGATCGCCTCGTCGGCGCGGTCGGCGATGCGCTGCGCGCCCGGCCAGTCCTTCACGCCGCGAAAGATTTCGGCGAGTTCAGGGAAGGAGAAAGAAACCTCCTTCATCTGCGCGAGGCGCCAGCGCAGCGCCTTCCGATGCAGCGGATCCTTGAGCGCATCGGCGAGCGCCCGTGCCTTCGCGTAGTCCTTTTTCTCGATCGCCGCGAGAACCTCCCGCGCGGGCGCGAGATCGTCGGGCACTGTCTGCGCCCCGGCGCCGGAGACGGCCGTCAGAACGAACACCGCCACCGCGAACGCCCGCCGAATGCACATGCTTGCGATCATGCCGCCACAGGGCCAGGAAATTGCGGCAAAATTCGCTTGGCCCGGCGTTCGCGTCAACGGAGCTGTCCGCCAGCCCCACAGGGCAGGGGCATAGGGCAGCCCGGGTGCGCGGCGCGCCTTGCCGCTGCGCGACGGCGCCGGTAAGATGTTATGTTCAAACAATAACTTGTTCCGAGACAGTGCCATGTTCAAAGGCTCGATCACGGCCCTCATCACGCCGTTCAAGAACGGCAAGGTCGATCGCGACGCCTTCGCCCGCCTGGTCGATTGGCAGATCAAGGAAGGCACCAGCGCGCTCGTGCCGGTCGGCACGACCGGCGAGTCGCCCACGCTCTCGCACGAGGAGCACAAGGAGGTCGTCGAGATCTGCGTCGAGGCCGCGAAAAAGCGCGTGCCGGTGATCGCCGGCACCGGCTCCAACTGCACGGCCGAGGCGATCGATTTCGCGAAGCACGCGAAGAAGGCGGGCGCGGACGCGCAGCTCGTCGTGACGCCGTATTACAACAAGCCCACGCAAGAGGGCCTCTATCAGCACTACAAGGCGCTGCACGACGCCGTCGAGTTGCCGATCATCATCTACAACATTCCGCCGCGCTCGGTGATCGACATGACCGTCGAGACGATGGCGCGCATCGCGAAACTGCCGCGCATCGCCGGCGTCAAGGACGCGACCGGCGATCTCACGCGCCCGCTGAAGACGCGGCTCGCCTGCGGGCCCAAGTTTTCGATCCTCTCGGGCGACGACGGCGTGGCGCTGGCGACGCGCGCGCAGAGCGGCGACGGTTGCATCTCGGTCACGTCGAACATCGCGCCGCGCCTGTGCGCCGACATGCACAAGGCCTGGGAAAAGGGCGATTTCGCCGCCGCGCGCAAGATCAACGAGCTGCTGATGCCGTTGCACGAGGCTTTGTTCGTCGAGACGAGCCCGGCGCCGGTGAAATTCGCCGCCAGCCTGCTCGGCCTGTCGACGGCGGAGGTGCGCCTGCCGATGGTTCACGCGACGGAGAACGCGCAGAAGCGCGTGCGCGCGGCGATGGAGCATGTCGGCCTGCTGCCCGCCAAGAAAGCCGCCGCGGCGGAGTAAGCGCCCGGCTCGTCGTGCTGAGCGCCACTCGGCGCGAAGCATCTCCATGCAGCGCTGCCCGATGCCTACGTCGTATCCCGGCGTTGAGAGATTCTTCGGCCGCAAGGGCGGCCTCAGAATGACGGCTTGACGGGGCGCCTGCCAATGAACGTCGTTCTCGAGTATCGGTAATGGCAAAGAAGGAAGCGCCGGAGCGCAAATACGCCGCGCAGAACCGGAAGGCGCGGCACAATTACTTCATCGACGAGGTGCTCGAGGCCGGCATCATGCTGGCCGGCACCGAGGTGAAATCGCTGCGCCAGGGCAAGGCCACGATCGGCGATGCCTACGCCGCCGACAAGGGCGGCGAAATCTGGCTCTACAACATGAACATCCCGGAATACGATTCGGGCGGCTACTCGCGCCACGAAGAGAAGCGTGCGCGGAAACTCCTTCTGAAGAAGCGCGAAATCAGCAAACTGCTCGGCGCCGTGCAGCGCGAGGGCATGACGCTCGTGCCGCTCTCGATCTATTTCAACCCGCGCGGCATCGCCAAGGTCGAGCTCGGCCTCGCGCGCGGCAAAAAGAACTACGACAAGCGCGAGACCGTGAAGAAGCGCGAATGGAACAAGCAGCAGGCGCGGCTGATGCGGGAGCGGGGGTGACCTGCGCCTCGCCGCACGTGGTGGACGACATCAAGCCGTCGGCGCGCCTTTCCATTTCGGCGGCGTCGTCCGCCGTTTGCCGTCGTCGGTGCGTTTGATGCCGGGCTCGTCGAGGTCGAGGCGGTCCCACAGCTTGCACGTCACCTGCTTGTGCTTCTGGTCGAGGCCTTCGCAGTAGTTCGTGAATTCGCAGACGCGCACCTCGTCGCCGCGGCCGAGCCGCGCCTTGAGGAACCAGTCGGGATCGGCGAGCGCCTGGCGCGCCGAGCCGATGAGATCGGCGTCGCCGCGCTCCAGGACTTCCTCGGCCTGACGGAAGCCATGCATGCCGCCGGTGACGATGACCGGCGTCGCGAAACCCGCCGCGTTCACCGCCTTCTTGATCGCGGCGCCCGGCTGCACGTTGCGGCCGAACGGCCCGAACTTGTCGGACAGCGCCGCCGGCATGCACTCGTAGCCGCTGCGCCCGGTGTAGGGGTAGGCGGCCTCGCCGACGCCGGGCTGCTTCGCATCCTCGAAGCGCCCGCCGCGCGAGAGCGACAGGAAATCCATGCCGGCCCGCGCGAACTCGACCGCGTAGTAGGACGAATCCTCGACCGTGCTGCCGCCCTCGATGCATTCGTCGGCGAGGAAGCGGCAGCCGACGGCGTAATCGTTGCCCACGGCTTCGCGTACGCGGCGAAACACTTCGAGCGGCAGGCGCACGCGCGCTTCCTTCGAGCCGCCATAGCCGTCGGTGCGGTCGTTCGTGCGCGAGAGGAACGAGGCCATCGTGTAGGCGTGCGCGTAGTGCAATTCGACGCCGTCGATGCCGGCCTCGCGCGCGCGGCGCGCGGCGGCGGCGAAAAGATCGGGCATCACCTTCGGCAGGTCGCGGACATGCGGCAGGTGCAGATCGGTCACGCGCTCGCGATAGCCCATGCGCAGCGATTCGAGCTCGCGCGCATCGAGCACCGCGTCGAGTTCCTTGTCGGGCATCGCCGCGAGGTGCTCGCGGATCTTCGTCTCGGGCCAGCTTTCGGCGCCGAGCGCCTTCCGGTGCGCGTCGGTGATGCGCAGGAAGCGCTGGAAAAACTTGTCGGGCTCCGGCCGGCGGCGGATCGCGAGGAAGTCGATGCACTGGATGAACAGCTTCGTGTGCCCGCCGCTCGCGCGCTTCACCGTCTCGGCGAGTTTCTTGAGGCCGGGGATGAAGCGGTCATGGCCGATGCGGAGCAGGGGGCCGCTCGGCACGTCGCGGATGCCGGTCGCCTCGATCACGAGGCCGCCCGGGCGCCCTTGCGCGAAGCGCCCATACCAGTCGAGCACGTCGTCGGTGACGAAGCCTTCCTCGTTCGAGCGCCACGGCACCATGGCCGGCACCCAGGTGCGCTGCTCGAGCGTGAGTGGGCCGATCTTCACCGGGCTGAACCAGCGCGATT
>CAZUYG010000088.1:0-8801 GCA_964624265.1 uncultured Candidatus Odyssella sp. | reverse complement strand
TCGGCCCTGATGCGGTGCTGATCCACGGCTATTACGAGCTGACCCGGCTCGCAGACGGCAAGCCCGTCTCGGCGTTCGCGCGGTTCACGATGCTGTTCACGCGCCGCGGCGGCGAATGGCGCATCGCGCACCAGCATTCGTCCGGGCACGCCGAATCGCACCGCTGAACGGCAGGCGGACGCCGTGTCCGCCCGCCGCCGCGAAGTGGCTCAGTCGTAGAACTTCGGCGCGCGCTCGACCTTGTCGGTGTTGTCCTTGTCGTGGCCGATCCAGAGCTTTCCGTTGTTGTCGGCCAGAAGCTTGGCGACGCGTTCGATCGAGGCGAGCGACTGGTCCTTGTTGAAGTTGAACGGCGGCGCGAGCTTGTTGTCCCACATGTACTGGAAGTGGACGAGATCGCCGGAGAGAATCAGCGCGCCGGTCTTGGGCAGCTTCACCAGCAGCACCTGGTGCCCGGGCGTGTGGCCCGGCGCGGAGTAGATCGTCACGCTGCCGTCGCCGAACACGTCGCGGTCGCCCTCCAGCATCTCGATATTCTGGCCGTCGTTGAAAGGTTTCGGAATCATCTTCATCGCGAATTCGACTTCGAGCTTCTGCATCAGGATTTTCGGCTTCGCGAAGAGCTTGGCGTTGCCGATGTGGTCGCCGTGGGAGTGCGAGATCGCGACATAGGTGAGGTCGTCGGGCTTCACGCCGAGGCTCGCGAGCTGCCCGGCCAGGGTCTTGTCGCGGAACATGACGATCGCGCCATTGGCCGTCGTCAGCCCGTCCTTGTGGTCGGAGACGGAATCGGGGACGCCGGTTTCCCACAGCAAGGTGCCGCGCTCGTGCTGGATCAGGTAGCAGTTGTTGGAGAACCACTTCTCCTGGCCGACGTTGCGGCCCGGCGTCCAGCGCGACTGGTCCTTGACGAGCTGGCGCCCGCAATCGAGCACGTAGAGGCGCTTCAGGCCGTTGGCTTCGGCGCTGGGCGTGAACGGAGCCGCGACGAGCGCGGCGAAGGCGAGGGTCAGCAAACGTTTCATTCGGATCCTCCCGGGCGCGCCGGTTGTGGCGGACGTGGCGCGATCGGGAGAGCGTAGCGCGGCGGGCGCACGCGCTCTTGTAACATTCTGTTGAGAGCGTCCGCGCGAGCCGCCATTGTGGCCGCCACACGGAACACAAGGCCAGGTTCGAGATTCCAATGCCTCGCATCGCCGTCGGCGGCTTCCATCACGAAACGAACACGTTCGCCCCCACGCCGGCGACCTATGACGACTTCGTCATGGCCGACGGCTGGCCGGGCCTCACGCGCGGCGACGACATCTTCACGACCTTCGACCGCAAGAACATCGGCATTTCGGGCTTTCTCGACGTCGTCCGCGAGCGCGGCTGGATGATCGTGCCCACGCTCTGGTGCCAGGCCGGCCCCTCCGGCCGGCCCACCGTCGATGCCTACGAGCGCGTGGCGGGCGAGTTGGTGATGCGCATCAAGGCCGCGCGCGAATCGGGGCCGCTCGATGCTGTTTACCTCTGTCTGCACGGCGCGATGGCCACGGAGCACCTCGACGACGGCGAAGGGGAGTTGATGCGGCGCGTACGCGACATCGTCGGCCCCGACATTCCGCTCGTCGCCAGCATCGACTTCCACGCCAACATCACCGTGGAGATGGTGGCGCTCTCCGATGCGATGGCGGCCTATCGCACCTATCCGCATCTCGACATCGCCGAGACCGGGCGGCGGGCGGCGCGGCTGCTTGCGCGCATCTTCGAAACCGGCGCCAAGCCGCACAAGGCGTTCTGCCATCTGCCCTACATCATCCCGCTCACGCAGCAATGCACGCTGATCGAGCCGGCCAAGGGCCTCGCGGACGCGGCGGAAGCCTTGGCGGGCAACGGCGTCGCTGACGTTTCGTTTGCCGCCGGATTTCCGCCCGCGGACGTGCCCGAATGCGGGCCGTCGATCCTTGCCTATGGCTGGGATTCCGCGGCGGTGGACGCCGCCGCCGAGGCGTTGCGCCAACGCGGCATCGCGGCCGAACAGGCCTTCGCCGCAAAGCTCTGGTCGCCCGGCGAGGCGGTCGGCTATGCGATTCGGCAATCCAACTATGCGCGGAAACCGATCGTATTGGCCGACACGCAGGACAATCCCGGAGCGGGCGGCGATTCGGACACGGTCGGTATCCTCGCCGAACTCGTGAAACAAGACGCGCCCGACGCGGTGCTGGGTCTGCTCTACGACCCGCCCACGGCCACGGCGGCGCACAAGGCGGGCCGGGGCGCGGCGATCGAACGCGCGATCGGCTGCGTGTCGGCCCAGCCCGGCCATGCGCCGCTCGCGGGGCGCTGGATCGTCGAGGCGCTATCGGACGGCTCGTTCGCGGCGACAGGGCCGATGTACAAGGGGTTCCACATGGAGCTGGGGCCGATGGCCGTGCTGCGCGCCGATTCCGGCCGGCGCGGCGTGCGCGTCGTGGTGTCCTCGCGCAAGCAGCAGGCGGCCGATCAGGCGGTGTTCGCGCATATCGGCATCGACCCCGAGACGCCGAAAATCCTGGTGCTCAAGAGCTCGGTGCACTTCCGCAATCATTTCCAGGAGCTCGCCGAGGAGATCCTGGTCGTGCTGGCGCCGGGCCCGAACATCGAGGACCCTGCGGCGTTGCCGTATCGGAAGCTGAGAGCGGGCGTGCGTTTGCGGCCGCTGGGGCCGGAGTTCCGACCCGCCTAAGGGCGATCAGTCGCCGTTGTTTTCGCGCCACCAATGCCAGCTGTCGCCGGTATTGTGGAACACGAAATGCGCGAACAGCATGTTGACGTTCACGCCGTCGGCGGCCAGCGGCACGACGATGCGCTCGTAGGGCACGCGCGCCGACGGATCGCGGCGCGAGATACGGTCGCGGTGCCAGTAGTGCGGCAGCTTGCGCTCGGTGACGAGGCTGAACGCGCCGACGATCGGCACGGCTTCGTCGGGGTAATGAACGTCTTCGACATAGCGGCCGGAGAAGTCGGCCTGGTTCACCGCGCTGTGACGCGTGCCGAGGAGACGATACTTGAAGCGATAGCCCAGAGCCGAGTTGACGCGCTCTACATCGTAGAGCGCGATGCCGGTCAGCAGCGTCGGGATCTCGGAAGGGTCGATCTGCGCGCGGCTCGGAAGCTGCCCCTGGGAGCCGTGTTTCGAGAGCCAGTAATTCAGGAACTCCTGCAGCTCCGGATGGAGCTGAGGCGGCCACGTGCCGAGGCGATGCCGGTCGCTGCTGGAGAGAGCGGGGTCGGTGGTGGTGACGATGCCACGCGAATTCTGGCCAGCCGTCGCCATCGCCGCGGACGGCCCGGACGGAGCGCGCGCGGAAAACCCGCCGGAAAAGCCGGGCGTGGCGCTGGGAGACCCTCCCGACGGCGTGCCAGACGGCGTCCGCGAAGGAGTATCCGTACCCGCGCGTCCGAAAACCCGTCGCGCCCCTGGTGCCCGCTGAAGGCTCATACACCAAGCTCTTACCATTCGCTGGTTAAGAAATCCTTCCCGCAACCCGTGCCCGGTATGAACTGGCTGAGATATCACGATTTCGGGCGGTATTCCGGATAGGCTGGCAGGCCATCGCACAGCGGCATCCAGCGCCGGCGGCTCTTGACGAAAATATGCTCTGCGGGCGCCAGCGCGTCGGCCTGATCGATCGTGCCGGCCGCGATGTCGATCTCCTCCGGCCGCCGTCCCTCGCGCCGCCAGAACAGCGTGCTGCCGCAGCGCGCGCAGAACGACCGCATGACGCCCGGCGACGATTCGTAATCGGCCGCTGCGCCGCCAAGCATCTTGACCGATGCGCACGGCCATGTTGCCCAGGTGAGCATCGCCGCGCCGCTGACCCGCTGGCACTGCGTGCAATGGCAATGATTGACGCCCAGCGGCGCGCCGCGCGCCTCGTAGCGGACGGCGCCGCAAAGGCACCCGCCCGTGAAGATCGCGGTTTCGCTCATTTCGCTTTTTCCAGCCGGCACCAGACCGGCGTGTGGTCCGACGCCTTTTCTTTCGCGCGCGGCTCGCGGTCGATGCCGGACTCGGCAAGCAAATCCGCGGCCTGCGGCGAGAGCAGCAGATGGTCGATGCGGATGCCGTGATCGCGCGGCCACGCGCCGCCCTGATAGTCCCAGAACGTGTAGGCGCCGGCTTCGGCATGCAGCGCGCGGAACGCATCCGTGTAGCCGAGGTGCAGCAGCCGGCGAAACGCCTTGCGCGAATCGGGCTGGAACAGCGCGTCGCCGGTCCATGCCTTGGGATCGTGCGCATCGACCGGCTCGGGGATCACGTTGTAGTCCCCGCCGAGGACCGTCGGCTCCTCGAGCTTCAGCAGCGCCTTGAAGTGCAGCCGCAGCCGCTCCATCCAGGCGAGCTTGTAGGCGAATTTCTCGGACCGGGCGCCGTCGGTTCCGATCGGATTGCCGTTCGGCAGATAGATCGAGGCGACGCGCAACGTTCCGGCCTTCGTCGCAGTCACGGCCTCGACGTAGCGCGCATGGCCGTCCGCATCGTCGCCGGGCAGCGCGCGCTCGGCCACTTCGAGTGGCGATTTCGAAAGGATCGCGACGCCGTTGTAGGTCTTCTGACCGACGACGGCGCAATTGTAGCCGAGATCGCCGAACTCCAGGGCCGGAAAGGCTTCCTCGACGCATTTGATTTCCTGCATCAGCAGGATGTCGGGCTTTTTCTTCTTCACCCAATCGAGCACGTTCGGCAGCCGCGCCTTGATCGAGTTCACGTTCCAAGAGGCAATGAGAGTCATGGGCGAAGCGGCGTCCCTATGCAAACGAACGCCGTCAGCCTAGCGGCACCCGCGCGCGCGAGGGAAGGGGCCAACACGTAGGTAGCGCCGCAACTTGCCGGGCAAGGGATCGTGCGGCGCGGCGGCCGCGTGATATCCTGGCGATGAATTTGGCTTGGAGGACGTGGTGCGCTATCCGCTATCAACCGCCGCGCTGATTTTCGCGTTCCTCGCCGCCCGCGAGGCCTCTCCTGCGCTGGCGCAAGACTGGAGCCTGCTCGAAAGCAGTTGTGCCGGCGAAGCGGGCCTTGGCGGCGAACTGCACATCGGCGCCTGCACGACGTTGATCGAGTCCGGTCGCTACAAGGGCGACTATCTTGCTTTCCTCTATCACAACCGCGCCTATGCCCATGCGCTGCGCAAGGCCTGGGACGACGCGATCCGCGACTACGGCGAGGCGATCAAGCACAAGCCCGGCGATCCCGAACTGTACTATGGCCGGGCCTCGGCCTTTCAGAACCACGAACAGTTCGACCGTGCCCTGGCGGACTACGACGAAGCGATCCGCCTCAAGCCTGATTTCGTCGATGCCTTTCACGGGCGCGGCATTCTTCATGCGGACCGGGGCGAGTTCGATCGGGCGATCGCCGACTACGATCGTGCCTTGTCGCTCAAGCCCGACAATGCCGACGTTCTGGTCGATCGCGGTCATGCCTGGTCCGACAAGGGTGAGTTCGAAAAGGCCCTGGCCGACTATGAACGGGTCGTGCAGCTCGTCCCCAACAGCACGAACGGACTCAATTCGCGGTGCTATGTGCGCGCCACGCTCGGCCGGCTGGAGGAGGCGCTCGCCGACTGCAATCGCGCGCTGAGCCTGGATCCCGGCAGTGCAGCGATCCTCGATTCGCGGGGCTTCACCTATCTCAAGATGGGCCGGCTCGACGCGGCGATCGCAGACTACGATGCCGCCCTCCGCATCGAGCCGAAGAACGCCTACGCGCTCTATGGCCGGGGCATCGCCTGGCGGCGGAAAGGAGACGAAAAACGTGCGGCGGCCGACATTGCCGCGGCCAAGGCGATCCAGGGGGACATCGGCGAAGAGCTTGCCCGCCGCGGCGTGAAGTAGGGCAGGCGCTCAGTCGACCGCGAAGCTGGCGCCGCAGCCGCAGGAGGATTTCGCGTTGGGGTTCGTGACCGCGAAATAACTGCCCATCAGGTCTTCCTTGAAGTCCAGCTCGGCGTTGCCGAGGAACTCCAGAGAGGTCTCGTCAACCACCACCTTGACGCCGTCCTTCTCGAACACGCGGTCGTCGGCGTTCACTGTGCCGTCGAGGTTGAACTCGTACTTGAAGCCCGAGCAGCCGCCGCCCGACACCGCGACGCGCATCATCAGCCCCGGCTTGCCCTCGGCGGCGCCGAGCGCCGCGATGCGCTTGGCCGCGTTGGCGGAAACCGAAAATGTGCTGGCCATCGCATCGTGCATGGGCGTGACGGGTTCTCGCTGCTCTAGCGCACTATCTAGGTCGCAAATCGGGTCTGTCAATCAATTGGCCGGGGCGGGGGCCACCCCACGTCAATGCCTGCGCGGCGTTTGCCATTTCCCAGCGACGATCCTCCGCGTTACGGAACCAATTCGCTGCTGCGCCGTTTTTAAGGCTGTGCGGGCCGATCAAGCAACCCGCTGAAAGCCTGCCGACCCTCCCACGACAATGCGAACCCTCGAAATCGGAGCCCATTGGCCATCTCCGGTTCCCCGCGACTGCGGCCAATTCACAACGCGAACGAGGCTCATCCATGCGCTCCATCTTCACGAAAATCTCGCTTCTCGGGCTCCTGCTCGGCACGCTGGGCGCAACCGCCGCCTGCAACACGATCGCCGGCGCGGGCGAGGACGTCAGCGCGGTGGGCCGCGGCGTAACGAAGGGCGCGGACACGACCGCCAAACGCATGTAGCGGTTCGCGGCGGCGCGGCCCCGCAAGAGCCGGCCGCCGCCACGTTCCCAACCGGACGAAGGCGCCCGGGCCGGGATGGCCGGGCGCCCTTTTTCTGCTTTCGGGGCGGCGGCCGTCCGGAATTGCGTACGCCGGACCCGGCTCGTAATTTGCCCCGCATGTCCATGCGGCCCGGCATCACTTACGCGCCCTACGCCACATCGCCGGAGCAGAGCCGGGGGCGGCGCCTTCCCGAGCCCGAAAGCGAGACGCGCACCGCGTTCCAGCGCGACCGCGACCGCATCGTGCATTCGACCGCGTTCCGGCGGCTCAAGCACAAGACGCAGGTGTTCGTCGCGCACGAGGGCGACCACTACCGCACGCGGCTCACCCATTCGCTCGAAGTGGCGCAGATCGCGCGCAGCATCTCGCGCCAGCTCGGCCTCAACGAAGACCTCGCCGAGGCGCTGGCGCTCGCGCACGATCTCGGCCACACGCCGTTCGGCCACGCTGGCGAGGAGGCACTGAACGCCTGCATGGCGCCGTTCGGCGGCTTCGATCACAACGCGCAGACGCTGCGCATCCTGACGCGCCTCGAGCTGAAATACGCCGGGTTCGACGGCCTCAATCTCACCTGGGAAACGCTCGAAGGCGTCGTGAAGCACAACGGTCCGCTCACCGGCCCGCATGCGGCGCACGCGGCGCCGCTCCCCGAGCCGATCCGCGAATACAACGCGCAGCACGATCTCGAGGTCGAGACGTTTCCGGGCCCCGAGGCGCAGGTGGCGGCGCTGGCGGACGACATCGCCTACAACACCCACGACATCGACGACGGCCTGCGCGCCGGTCTGTTTTCGATCGACGCGGTCGGCGGCGTGCCGTTCGTGGCGTCGGCGCTCGACGAGGTCGACAGGCTGTATCCGCACGCCGACCCGCGGCGGCGCATCCACGAGGCGGTGCGGCGGCTCATCGACCGCATGGTGCGCGACCTGCTCGCCGAGACACGGCGGCGGCTCGCGGAGGAGCAGCCGCAGAGCGCGGCCGAGGTCCGGGCGCTCGGCCGGCCGCTCGCATCGTTCTCGGCGGCGATCGAAGCGGCGCAGCGCGAGATCAAGGCGTTTCTGTTCGCGCACATGTACCGCCACGAAAAGGTCAACCGCATGACCGCGCATGCCGCCGAGGTCGTGCGCGCGCTGTTCGCCCGATACCGTGCGCAGCCGGCGCTGTTGCCTGAGCCGTGGCGCGCGGCCGCCGCGGGCGGGGAGGCCAAGCACGCGCGCGTCATCGCCGACTACATCGCCGGCATGACCGACAATTACGCGCTCGACGAGCACAGGCGATTGTTCGGGGCGGCGGGTTCGTCGTAGAGAAGGCGGCCACGCAGCGAACTCTTGTCGTCCCAGCGAAATCGGGGACCCACGCCTTCGCCAATCGGGTCATTCGAGGCTTGCTAGGTGGAAACGCCGCATGGGGCCCCGCTTTCGCGGGGGCGGCACAAATGGTTTGTTGAGGCTCCAAATTCCGTCAGCAACTGTCGTCGGGCAATGAACGTCTTCACGCACTTCCGAGACGAGATCGCGGGCATGATCGGGCGGCTCTCCGAGGCGGGCACGCTGCCGGCCGGTCTGGATACGTCGCGCGTCACGGTCGAACCCCCGCGCGAAGCCGCGCATGGCGATCTCGCCACCAATGCCGCGATGGTGCTTGCCAAAGCGGCGGGCAAGCCGCCGCGCGCGATCGCCGAGGCGCTGGTATCCGAACTGCGCAAGCACGAGGCGATCGAGGCGGCCGAGATCGCCGGGCCGGGCTTCATCAATCTCCGCGTCCGCGCCGAATTCTGGCGCGCGCGCCTGGCCGACGTGCTCGCGGCCGGACTCGCCTATGGCGACAGCGCTCTCGGCAAGAACGAGCCGATCAACGTCGAATACGTTTCGACCAATCCGACCGGCCTGCTGCATGTCGGCCACGCGCGCGGCTCGGTATTCGGAGATGTGCTTGCCTCGCTGCTCGAGAAAGCCGGGTTCAAGGTCACGCGCGAATATTACGTCAACGATGCCGGCAAGCAGGTGGAAGCGCTGCGCGACAGCTTCATCGGCCGCCTGCGCCAGCAATGCGGCGAGCCGATTCCCGACA
>CAZUYG010000087.1:0-8873 GCA_964624265.1 uncultured Candidatus Odyssella sp. | reverse complement strand
CGTCGGGTTTGCCGCACCCTTTCGGCACCTCCGCTTTTCCATTGGCAAACCCTTGGGTTCTCTGGTAAATCATCACCAGCCCTCGTGAAAAGGCGCCAACCGGGAGAGGCCGAGAACGGCCAAGGGCGCCAAGCGGTGTGTGGCGAGGGCAGACGGTCCGCATAACAGCGTCGAGACCGCACTGAGCGCAAACGGAGCCATTGCCGGAGTTAGCCCAGAACGGACGGCCGCTCGCCTATTCGCGTGCGGCGCGCCTTCTCCACGGGAACGTGGCCCGCACATGCCGCAGCATGTCCAGAACTAAGGAAAACTGTTCAATTACAAGGGATTAACTACATGCGCCGACGGGGCAGAGGCCAGCATCATCGTAAGCCGGGCCAGCATCACCACCATCACCACCAGGGCCGGAATCAGACGTTCGACAGCAACGGCCCGGGCGTCCGTCTGCGCGGCACGGCGCACCAGATTTACGAGAAGTATCTGACCCTTGGGCGCGATTCGGCCGCTTCCGGCGACCGCATCATGTCGGAAAACTACTTCCAGCACGCGGACCACTACTACCGTCACATTTTGGCCAATCAAGGCCCGCTGGAAGAGTTCCGCGAGCGCAGCGAAGGCTCGGACGGCGAGATGGAAACCGAAGGCAACGGGTTCGGCCAGGGCGAACAGCCGGCGTCGGGCGAAGGCCAGCAGCCGCAGGCGGGCTATGCCAGCACCGTGCCGCAGACCCAGGCCCTCAACGGCGCCGCGCCCAGTCAGGGATCGAGCCTGCCGGGCGGCAACCAGCCGCGCGGCGATGGCCAGCGCGACGGCCGTCCCGACGACCGGCGGAACGACGAACGGCGCGCCGACGACCGTGGCGACGGCCAACAGGGCGGCCAAGGACAGAATCACGGCGGTTTCCGCCGCGACCGCTTCAACCGCCGCTTCCGCAACCGCGACGACCGTCCCTATCAGGACCAAGGCGAGCGCGGTGACCGCGGAGGCGAACGGCGGGAAGGCCGCGACGACCGTCCGCGCGAAGATCGCGGCCGCGACGGCAACCGCGAGGACCGCCCGCGCGAAGATCGCGGCCGCGGGCAGCGCCGCGAGGACGACGCTTTCGAACCGCCTGCCTTCCTGAAAGCCGAGCGCCCGGCGGGCGATGCGCCGCCGCGCGATCCCGTCAACCGCGAAGAAGAATAGTTCGCGGCAGATCGCCTTCGAAAAACGCGCCGCCGGCTGCCCCCGGCGGCGCGTTTTCGTTTTCTCACGCCAAGCCGAACGCGAGGCCGGGCGCGACCGTGCCGCCTGCGATGACTTGCGCGTATATGCCCATCTCGACATGGCCGAAGCGGTTCGCAAGGCCGCGCAGCACGTGCAGATCGCGCGTGGCGGTTGCCGGATTCACTTCGGTGGCGGCGCATCGCTCGATGGGTTCGACGACGCTGAGACGGACCTCGCCCGCCGCCAGCACGCGGCCCACCCAAGCCCGCTCGGCCCAGGCCGGCACGCCGTCGATGTGGAAATTCGCGCGGAAGCGCAGCGGGTCGACCGGCACGCCGAGTGCGCCGGCCAGGGACGCCACGCTGGCGAGGTTGACCAGCGAGACGAACGGAGCGTCGATGTCGGTCATCGCGCCGTCCGTACCGTCGCCGCGCGCGCCGGCCCCGACCAGATCGACGACGCCGCCGACATCACCCGCGAGCATGCCAGCGGCCAAGGCCTCGAGCCGGGCTCGATCATCGTCGTTCTCGGGCACGCCGCGAACGAGTTCGCGCCCGCCTGCGGAAAGCGATAGGACGCCCCCTCGATCGTCGTACTGGGCGGAGAGGCGTGCCGCCGACGCATGTCGAAACAGCGCGACGCAACGCGACTTCGGCCGCCAGCCCGGCCTGGGCCGCGGCGCACCCGGCGCGCCCGGCACGAAGGCGTAGCGGCGGTCGCCCGAAAGGCACCGCCCCGGCACCAGCGACGCGGCGGCGAGTGCCTCGCCGCCCAGCGATTTCACCGGATACCGGTGGATGCCGGCGATGCGCAAGTTCAGATGCGCCCTTCTTCCACTCCGTGGCAGGCCACTTCGGCCCAGCCATTGCCGGCGCGGGCGCGCTTCAGCTCCGGCCGCTCGGTGCGGCAGCGATCGTTGGCATACGGGCAGCGCGGATTGAACGCGCAGCCGGGCGGCGGGTTGAGCGGATTGGGCACTTCGCCCGCAAGCGGCTCGCGGTCGCGCCGCGGCTTGAGCGGATCGGGAATCGTCTCGAGCAGCAGCCGCGTGTAGGGATGGCGCGGCGCCGCGAACAGGACATCGGCATCGGCCATCTCGGCGATGCGGCCGAGATACATGACCGCGATGCGATCGGCCATGTGCCGCACGACGGCAAGATTGTGGCTGATGAAAAGATACGTCAGCCCCATCTCGCGCTGGAGGTCGCGCATGAGATTCAGGATCTGCGCTTGCACGGAGACATCGAGCGCCGAGGTGGGCTCGTCGCAGAGCAGCAGCCGCGGCCGGCTCGAAAGAGCGCGCGCGATCGAGATGCGCTGGCGCTGGCCGCCCGAGAATTCGTGCGGAAACTTCTCGCCGTCGATCGGCGCCAGGCCGACATGGGTCAGCAGCTCGGCGACCTGGCGCTCGATCTCGCCGCGGCTCTTGACGAGCCCGAAGGCGCGGATCGGCTCTGCGATGATGTCGCGCACGCGCCAGCGCGGATTCAGGCTGGCCATCGGATCCTGAAAGATCATCTGGAGCTGGCGGCGGATGTGGCGGCGCTCGGCCGCATCCTTCGCATGCACCGTGTCGAGCCCGTCGATGCGGATCGTCCCTGCCGTGGGCCGATAGAGGCCGGCGACGAGGCGCGCGACGGTGGACTTGCCGCAGCCCGATTCGCCGACGACGGCCAGCGTGCGGCCGGCGGGAATCGAAAAGGTCACGCCGTCGACGGCTTTCAGAAGCCGGGGGCGTTTGCGGCCAAGCAGGCGTTCGACCCAGGGCGCCGCGACGCGGAAATAGCGCGCGAGGCCCTCGACCTCGAGCAGCGGACGGCCAGCGGATGCGGCCGGCCGTTCGGGCAGGCGGTCGGCCTCAGGCATGCGCCTTCTCCCAGCGCTGATCGTATTGGAAGCAGGCACTTTGCGTTTCGTCGGTGGCGTAAAGCTCGGGGCGTTCCGCGCGGCAGAGGTCGCGCGCGTACGTGCAGCGCGGCGCGAACGCGCAGCCTTTCGGCACCGCGCCGGGCCGCGGCATCGCGCCCTTGATTTGCGGCAATTTGTCGAGCCGGCGCTCGACCGTGGGGATCGAGCCCATGAGACCGGCCGAATAGGGATGTTTCGGACGGTTCACGACCGCCGCCACCGGCCCGATCTCGGCGATCCGCCCGGCATACATGACCGCCACCCGGTCCGCCGTCTCGGCGATAACGCCCATGTCGTGCGTTATGAGAAGCACCGCCGTGCGGTGCTCGCGGCAGAGGCGCTTCAGGAGCGCGATGATCTGCGCCTGGATGGAAACGTCGAGCGCCGTCGTGGGCTCGTCGGCGATCACCAGGACGGGCTCGGCGCAGAGGGCCAGCGAGATCACGACACGCTGGCGCATGCCGCCCGAGAATTCGTGCGGATAGGCGTTGAGCCGGCTTTCTGCGGCCGGTATGCCCACCTGCTTCAGGAGATCGGCTGCGCGCGCCTCGGCCTGGCGCGTGGTGAGGTTCGTATGCGTCTGGATCGTTTCGACGAGCTGGCGGCCGATCGTATAGAGCGGGTTCAGCGAGGTGAGCGGATCCTGGAAGATCGTGCCGATGCGCGCGCCGCGAATCTTGCGCATCTCCTCGCGCGGCAGATTGTCGATGCGCCGCCCCTCGAGCGTGATCGTGCCGGCGGCGATGCGCGCGGGCGGCTCGAGCAGCCCGATGATCGCGAGACCCGAGATCGATTTGCCGGCGCCCGATTCGCCGACGAGGCCGAGGACCTCGCCCTCCGCGATATCGAACGAGACGCCGTCGAGGATCGTGAGCAGCCCGCGCCGCGTCGGTATCTCGACTTTCAGATCGCGGACTTCGAGGAGCGCCATCGGCTTACCGGAGCTTGGGGTTGAGGGCGTCGCGCAGCCAATCGCCCAGCAGGTTCACGGCCAGGACCAGTACTGCAAGCATGATGCCAGGAGAGACCGTGATCCAGAGGTCGCCGGAGGAAAGATAGTCGTTGCCGATCTGGATCAGCGTGCCCAGCGATGGCTGCGTCTTGGGCATTCCGACGCCCAGGAACGACAGCGTCGCCTCGGTGATGATGGCGACGGCGAGATTGATCGTGGCGATCACGAGCACCGGGCCCATCGCGTTCGGCAGGATGTGGCGCCAGAGGATTCGCCAGGGCCGCACGCCGATGATGCGCGCGGCATTCACATAGTCCTTCGTGCGTTCGACCAGCACCGCGCCGCGGACCGTGCGCGCGTATTGCGGCCAGAACGAGAGGCCCAGCGAGAGGACGATCACCGGCAGCGCGATCGCGTCGTGATCGAACGGCAGCACTTTCTGGGCGATGAGGCCGCGCACGATCCCGTCGAGGGTGAGCGCGATGAGGAACGCCGGGAAGGTGAGCTGCACGTCGGCCGCGCGCATCAGCACCGCATCGGTGGCGCCGCCGACATAGCCGCTGACGAGGCCGATGGTGACGCCGAGCGCCATCGCCAGCAGCACCGAGGCGAATCCCACGATGAGCGAGAGCCGGGTGCCGTAGAGGATGGCCGAATACATGTCGCGGCCCTGGTCGTCGGTGCCGAGCGGAAAGTCCCAGCCGCCGCCCCAGAGCACCGGCGGCCGCATCGCGACGCTGAGGTCGAGATTGGCCGGATCATAGGGATCTTGAATCGCGATCAGCGGCGCCGCGAAGCAGGCGACGAAGATGATCGCCGTCACGAGCGCTGCCGCGACCGTCACCTTCGACGTGCGGAAGCTGTAGTAGATGTCGCTGGCGGCGAGCTTGCGCCAGGCGCGCGCGATGGGCGTGCTTTCCGCCATCTCAGGACGCCCGCGTCGCCGCCTGCGCCGTGCGCAGCCGCGGATCGATCGCAAAATAGAGCAGATCGACGAGCAGGTTGATCGTCACGAACAGGAAGCCGATGAGCGCGAGATAGGCCGACATCACCGGCATATCGGCCGAATAGACCGAAGTGACGAAGAGCTGGCCGACGCCGGGCCAGGCGAACACGGTTTCTGTGATGATCGCGAAGGCGATGAGCTGGCCGAGCTGGAGGCCGGTGATCGTGATGACCGGCACCAGCGTGTTCTTGAGCGCGTGGCCGAAATTGATCGACCGGCTCTTGAGGCCCCGCGCGCGCGCGAACTTCACGTAGTCGGTGCGCATCACCTCGAGCATTTCGGAGCGCACGATGCGCATGATCAGCGTGAGCTGGAAAAGGCCGAGCGTGATCGAGGGCAAGATCACCGCCTTGAGTCCCGCCACCGTGAGAAAGCCGGTGGACCACACGCCGAAATGGACGACCTCGCCGCGCCCGAACGACGGCAGCACGCCGAAACCCACGGCGAAGATCAGGATCAGCAGGATTCCGATGAGGAACGTGGGCAGCGAAATTCCGATCAGCGAAACGGCTTGAAGGATGCGGCTGCCCCAGCTTTTGGGATGCAGGCCCGAATAGACCCCCATCGGCACGCCGACGCCGAGCGCGAACAGGGCCGCCACCACGGAAAGCTCGAGCGTCGCCGGCAGCCGCTCGAGGATCATGCGCCCCACCGGCTCCGCGGTGCGGTACGAAAGCCCGAACTGGCCCTGCGCCGCGTTCGCGACGAAGCGCGCGAAGCGGATCGGAATCGGATCGTTGAGTCCGAGATCCTGCCGCAGCTTTTCGCGGTCCTGGAGCGACGTGTCCTGCCCGACCATCGCGTTGATCGGGTCGCCCACATAGTTGAACAGGACGAACGAGATCAGCGCGACCGTCAGCATGACGATCGTGGCCTGGAACAGGCGGCGGATGAGGAAGGCGATCATTCGCGGACCGACCGCGGCGGCGCGCGATCCAAACGGTTTCGGCGCCCGCCGTGTCCGGGCGGGCGCCGATCCGTTTCGTCCTTACTTCAGCTTGACCCAGCGGATCTGGAACGAATTGTCCGCCGTCTGGACCATGTCCACGTTCTTGCGGGCCGCCCAGATCACCGCCTGCTGGTGCAGCGGGATGTAGGCGTAGTCGCTCGTGTAGATCTTGGTCGCCTCGGCGATCATCGCGTTACGCTTGGCCGTATCCGTCTCGACCTGGACCTTGTCGGCGAGCTCGTCGAACTTCTTGTTCGAGTAGCGGCCCGGGTTGAACTGCCCCTTCTTCGTTTCGGGGTTGTAGGTCTGGATCAGATTGATGAACACGTCATGCACGTCGTAGGTCGCCGCCGGCGACCAGCCGAGCATGAAGAAGCTCATGTCGGCCTTGGGCAGCAGGATCTGCGCGAAGTACTTGAGGCGTGTCTGCGCGCGCAGATTCACCTTCACCCCGACGCGCGCGAGCATGCCGACGACCGCCTGGCATACCTTCTCGTCGTTGACGTAGCGGTCCGTCGGGCAATCGAGCGTCACCTCGAAGCCCTGCGGATAGCCGGCATCGGCGAGCATCTTCTTGGCCTGATCGGGCTTCAAGAGACCCGGCCGCTTGTCGATCTCCTTCGTGTAGCCGTTGATGCCGGGCGCCACCATCAGCGCGGTCGGGAACGACTGGCCGCGCATGACCGTGCGCTTGATCGCGTCGACGTCGATGGAACGGTAGATCGCTTCGCGGACGCGCTTGTCCTTGAACGGGTTCTTGCCCTTGATGTTCGAGTAGAGCAGCTCGTCGCGGAAGTGATCGAAGCCGAGATAGACGACGCGCGTCTCGGGCCCTTGCAGGATCTTGGTGTTCGGGTCCTTCGCCAGCGTGTCGGTGTCCTGCGGCGGAACCGTGTAGACCATGTCGATCTCGCCGGAGCGCAGCGCGGCGACGCGCGTGGCCGCGTTGGCGATGCGGCTGAACACGACCTCGCTGAGATTGTGCTCGACCTTCTTGTCCCACCAGTCCTTGTTCGCCTCGAGCACGGTCTTCACGTCCGGCTCGCGCGACTTGAGCTTGAAGGGCCCGGTTCCCATCGCGTTGCGGGTGGCGAAATTCTCCTCGTTCTTCGTGAGATCGCCGACCGTCTCGGCCTTGTTCTTCTCGGCCCAGGCCTTCGACATGATGAAGATCTGCGCCCATTTCGAGGCGAGCAGCGGGTCGGGCACGTTGGTGTCGACCTCGACGCGGAAGTCGCCGACCTTGCGTATCGCCTTCACCGTGGCGAAATAGCCGAGCATGTTCGAGCCCTTGCCGTTCGCACGGTTGAGCGAGAACACGACGTCGTCGGCGGTGAACGGCGTGCCGTCGTGGAATTTCACGCCCTGGCGGAGATCGAAGAACCACGTCGTCGGCGAGGTCTGACCCCATTTCACGGCCAGCGCCGGCTCGAGCTTCAGGCTCTTGTCGCGGCGCGCGAGCGGCTCGTAGATGTTCTGGAGGAATGCCAGCAGGAACGTTTCGTTGCGCGAATACGGGTCCATCGAGTTGACGTCGCCGTCGTTCGCCCAGCGGAACGTCTTGCCCTGCGCCTCGGCCGGCGCCGACGCGAGCGGCGCAGCCAGAGCGAGCGCCAGCGCCGCGCCGCCGGCCAGAATCAATCGTCGCGTTTCGAATGTCATCGAGTGCCTCCCAAGCAAAAGGTGCCGGCCCAATGCCAGCACCGAACGGTCCGCCCCTGCGCCCTCGGCGCGCTCCCCTGGGAAGGACCCAATTACGGCGAATTCAAGCCCGCCGCCTCCCCGCCGTCAACGGCCAGCCCGCCGCTACCGCAGCTTCGGATTGAGCGCATCGCGCAGCCAATCGCCCAGCAGATTTACCGCCAGCGACAGGATGATGAGGGCAAGCGCCGGAAACAGCGTGATCCACCACTCGCCCGAGAACAGGAAATCATTGCCGACTCGGATGAGCGTACCGAGCGAGGGCGAGGTCGGCGGCAAACCGACGCCGAGGAACGAAAGCGTCGCTTCGGCAATGATCGCGAGCGCGAGGCCGATCGTGGCGATCACGAGGACCGGGCCCAGCACGTTCGGCAGGATGTGGCGCAGCATGATCGTGAGCGAGGGGACCCCGATGACGCGCGCGGCGGCGACATAGTCCTTCGACTTCTCGACCAGCGTGGCGCCGCGAACGACCCGCGCGTAGGGAGGCCAGCTTGCCAGCCCGATCGCGACGACGAGAACGAGCGACGCGTAGTCCTCCTTGTGGCTCGGCGGCAGCACGGCACGCGCCACGCCGTCGATCAGGAGCGCCAGCAGGATCGGCGGGATCGTCAGCTGCACATCGGCGATGCGCATGATCGTCGCCTCGTACCAGCCGCCGAGATACCCCGCGGACAGCCCGAGCAGGATGCCGAGCACCATCGCCAGCGCGACCGCGGCGAACCCGACGAAGATCGAGAGCCGCCCGCCATACATGATCGTCGAGAGCATGTCGCGGCCCTGGTTGTCGGTACCGAGGATGTAGCGCCATGTGCCGCCTTCCGACCACGCCGGCGGCTTGAACGCGTCGTTGATGTCGATCGAGGACGGTACGAACGGCGTATGCGGGGCCAGGACAGGCGAGAAGACCGCGCCGAGCACGAAAATCAGCGTGATGATCGAGGCGACGACCGTCGTCGGCGAGCGCCGGTAGCTGTAGAAAATGTCGCTCGCGAGAAAGCGCCGCCAGCGGTCGCGCAGGAGCCCCGTACGGATGCCGCTCGCGCTCATGCCCGTGCCGCCCCCGCGCGGTCGCTGCGCAGCCGCGGATCGATCGCGGCGTAGAGCACATCGACCGTGAAATTGATGATCACGAAGATCAGCGCCGCCAT